>CAYYEE010000604.1:0-2927 GCA_964470775.1 uncultured Planctomycetota bacterium
CGAGGTCGAGGGCGGCGACGGCAATGCCGACACAAAGGCCGACTTCGGCGAGGATGGAGCCGCGCTGGTCCACGACGCAACTGCGGCCGTGGATCTTGGGGTCGCGGAAAGAGCCGCCTGTGATGACAAAGGCGGAGGAGGCGAGGACCACGCCGTTGTCCACGGCGCGGCAGCGCATGACAGCCTCGGTGTTGGCTTCGGGCATGCCGCCCCACATATTGGGCCAGAAGATGATCTCGGCGCCTTGAAGCGCCAGGATGCGGCAGCCTTCGGGAAAGGCCATGTCGTGGCAAATCTGGAAGCCGGCTTTGAGGCCGGCGAATTCGAAGACGGGGAATGCGTCGCCGGGGGCGGCGACATCGCGCTCGCCGTCGGGGAGGTGGACCTTGTCGTAGTGGCCGGCCAGGCGGCCGCGGGCGTCATAGGCGAGGGCGGTGTTGGTCATGGCACCGCCGCTTCGGCGAATGGCCACTGTGCCGGCGATGGCCATGTTGAGCTGGCGGGCTGTGCGGGACATCCACGAGGCGATGGGGCCGCCCAGCTCCTCGGCGAAGCCGGCCATCTTCGTGCCCTGGGTGGGGTCGGCGAAGAGTTCGGGCAGCAGCAGGGCGCCGCAGCCGCGGCCGGCGGCCTCGCGGGCGAGGCGGCCGGCCAGGTCGAGACGCTCGCCGCTGTTGGCGGGGAGCGTCTCGTTGGGGTCGAGGGTGGGGTGGGGGAATTGGGCGACGGCGAGCAGGAGGGCTGGCATGGGGCATTCTCCTACTTGGCGGCCAGCGTGGACTCGATCTCCTGCGCGGCGGCTTGGATGGCTTCGTCGAGCTTGGAGGCGTCTTTGCCGCCGGCTTGGGCCATGTCGGGGCGGCCGCCGCCGCCGCCGCCCATGGCGCGGCCGGCTTTGTTGACCAGGGCGCCGGCGTTGAGGCCTTTTTCGAGGAGGTTGCGGGTGAGGGCGACGATGATGAAGGGTTTGCCTTTGTCCATGGCGCCGAGGACGGCGGCGAGGCTGGGGTTTTTCTGGCGGAGCTGGTCGAAGACGCCGCGCACGGTGTCGGCGCCGGCTTCGCCCATGTTTTTGGCGACGATGACCGTGTCGCCGACTTTTTTGGCGCCGGCCATGATGTCGCCGCCGGAGCCGGCGCGCTGGCGGGCTTCCTGGAGCTCTTTGCGCAGGGACTTGACCTGCTCCTGGAGCTGTTCGACGGCTTCGACGGCGCGTTCGGGGGGGGTCTTGAGGGCGCGGCTGACGGCGCGGAGGGCGCGCTCGGTCTGCTGGGCGTGGCGGGCGGCGGCCATGCCGGTGACGGCTTCGATGCGGCGGACGCCGGCGGCGACGGAGGATTCGCTGAGGATCTTGAAGAAGCCGATGTCGGAGACGCGCTGGCAATGGAGGCCGCCGCAGAGTTCGCGGCTGAAGTCGCCGATGGTGACCATGCGTACGACGTCGCCGTACTTTTCGCCGAACAGGGCGATGGCGCCGCTGGCCTTGGCTTCCTGGAGCGACTTGCGGGCGGCGGCGACGGCTGCGCCGGCGAGGATCTGCTCGTTGACGATTTCTTCCACGCGGGTGAGCTGTTCTTCGGTGAGGGCTTCGGCGTGGGTGAAGTCGAAGCGGAGGCGGTCGGGGGCGACGAGGGAGCCGGCTTGCTCGGCGGTGTCGCCGAGGACCTGGCGCAGGGCTTTGTGGAGCAGGTGGGTGGCGGTGTGGTTGCGGCGGATGTCGTTCTGGCGGGCGGTGTCGGGGCGGCAGCGGACGGTGTAGCCGACGGCGAGGGTTCCGCGCGCGACCTTGCCGACGTGGATGAAGACGCCTTCGAACTTCTGGGTGTCCGCGACTTCGAACGCGCCGGCGGGGCACTCGATGAGGCCGGTGTCGCCGACTTGGCCGCCGGACTGGGCGTAGAAGGGGGTGCGGTCGAGGGCGACGGCGGCTTGGGCGCCGGCTTCGACGGATTCGACCTGTTCGCCGCCGCACACGATGGCGAGGACGCGGGCGTCGGTTTCGGCGGTGTCGTAGCCGGCGAACTCGGTTTCGCCATGCTCGGCCTTGATGTCGGCCAGGGGGCCGCGGCCGAAGATGTCGCCGCCGACGGCGGCGCTGGCGCGGGATCGGGCGCGCTGTTCTTCCATGGCGGCGCGGAAGCCGTCCATGTCGATCTTGACGCCGGCTTCGTCGAGCATGGACTCGGCGTCTTCGGCGCTGAAGCCGTAGGTGTCGAAGAGTTTGAAGGCTTTGCGGCCTTCGAGGGCTTCCTGGCCGCTGCCGCGGACTTCGGCGACGAGCTTGTCGAGGATGGCGGCGCCGCGCTTGAGGGTGACGTGGAACTTTTCTTCTTCGATGCGGAGGATGCGGCCGATGTTTTCGCGGCGCTGGGCGATTTCGGGGTAGGTGGGCATGACCTGGGCGATGACGGGGACGAGGCGGTAGAGCATGGGTTCCTGGCAGCCGAGGAATAGGGCGTCGCGGACGGCGCGGCGGATCATCTTGCGCAGGACGTAGCCGCGGCCGGCGCGTCCGGGGAGGATGCCGTCGGCGATGCAGAAGGCGGCGCCGCGGACGTGGTCGGCGATGCGGCGGAAGCGGGCGCCGGCTTCCTGGGCGCGGACGTTTTCGTAGCCCATGCCGGTCTCGCGCTCGATCTGGCGGAGGATGGGCTGGAAGATGTCAATGTCGTAGTTGCTCATCTTGCCCTGCATGACGGCGGCGATGCGTTCGAGGCCCATGCCGGTGTCGATGTTTTTGGTGGGCAAGGTGACGAGCTTGTCCACGTCCTGGCGGTCGTACTGCTGGAAGACGAGGTTCCACACCTCGCAGAAGCGGTGGCAGGAGCAGGCGGGTTCGCAGCCGGGCTTGCCGCATCCGACGCCTGGGCCCCAGTCGTAGAAGATTTCGGAGCAGGGGCCGCAGAGGCCGTTGGGGCCGAGCTTGG
>CAYYEE010000605.1:0-2899 GCA_964470775.1 uncultured Planctomycetota bacterium
CATCCAGGTACGATTCCTTGAGGTAGGCGCGGTCGCAATGCATGGCGCCGGTGGTGATGGAGATGACGCTGCTCTTGTCGCCAATGGCTTCGGAGGCGTTGGTGATGAGGTTCATGATGACCTGGCGGACTTGGGTGGCGTCGGCCTCGATGGGGGGCAGGCCGCGCGCGAGGTTGAGCTTGAGCACGGCTTTTTTGGAGATGGAGACTTGGAGAAGGTGGGCCATTTCTTCGACGAGCTCGGAGATGTCGAGGACCTCGATGGTGAACTTGCCTTTGCCGGAGTAGGCGAGCATCTGGCGGATGAGTTCGGCGGCGCGCTGGGCTGTGCGCTCGATCTGCTCGACGCTGTGGCGGGCCGGGGCGACGGGCGACAGCTCGGACAGGGCGACGCTGGCGTAGCCGAGCACGCCCATGAGGAGGTTGTTGAAGTCGTGGGCGATGCCGCCGGCGAGGACGCCGAGGCTCTCCAGCTTCTGGGTCTGCTGGATGCGCGCTTCGAGTTTGCGGCGTTCTTCCTCAGCGCGGCGGCGTTCCGTGATGTCGGCCAGGACCGTGACGCAGCCGGCGGTCTGGCCCTGGGCGTCGCGGCAGGTGGCCTGGCCCAGGAGGTAGTGGCGGTCTTGGCCGCCGGGGACGGGGAAGGCGACTTCGGTCGTGAACTGGCCTTCGGGCCGGGAATCGCCGCCGCCGGAAAGAATGGAGGCGACGACGCTGGCCGGGGCCGCGGCCAGGACCTGTGTCATGGGCTGGCCGATAATGGCGTCTCTGGGCTTGCCTGCGATGAGGGCGGCGAAGGCTTGGTTGCACCCGGCCAGAAGGCCGCGGGCGTCCCGGTAGAAGACGGGGCTGGGAATGGTGTCGAGAAGGGTCTGGAGGAAGCGATTGGCGCCGCTGAGCTGGCGGAGGGCGTTGCGGCGAAGGGCGCGGTTGATGAAGAGGACGATGACGAGTCCGGTTTGGCCGAAGATGAAAATTCCTGCCGCCCAGATCAGCCGCGCATGGCGTTCGTAGAAAGTGGCGCGGCCGCGGACGATGACGCTGCCGGGGGGCAGGCTGGAGGCGGACAGGCCGAGCCGGCGCATGACTTCGCCATTGAAGACATAGACGTTGGGGCTCTTGCGGATAACGGGCAGGGACGCGGGCGGCGCGCCGGCGAGGATTTGAACGGCCATACGGGCCGCGGCCCGGCCCTGGGCCTGGCCGCTGATGACATGGCCGCCCAAGAAGCCGCGCTCCACGAAGGTCTGCCAGCAGGTGTAGACGGGGAGGCGCGAGGAGCCGGTGACCAGGCGGACGATGTCGCGCGTGGTATGGGCTTTGCCGGCGCGGTCAATCCAGAAGGACAGATAGAAGATGAAGCCGCTTGGGCTGGCGGAGGAGAGAATCTGGCGCAGTTCCGCGGCCGTGGCGTTGGTGGTGTAGAGAAACTCGGCGCGGCCGGCGTGGCTAACCGCGGCCCGGCGAAACTGAGCTTCGTGGGCTTTGCCGGTGGCGGTCTGGTCGAGGATGACGTGCACTTGGCGCGCGGCCGGGTGGAGCTTGAAGGCGAGCTCCAGCGTGCCGGCGATGTCAGGCTCCTCGACAACCCCCGTGACGTCGTCGCGGCCGGCGATCATGCTGTCGCGGAAGTCGTTGACACCACAGAAGACGATGGGCGCGTTCTTGAAGATTTCGCGGCCGTGAGCCATGAGGAACGCGAGGGCGTCGTTGTCGGAACAGAGAACGGCGTCGAAGTGGACGTCGCCGTGTTTGAGGAGATAGAGCTGGCGCAGACGCTCGAAGTCCTCGGCGCCGCAGCGGCGTTTGGTGTCCATGAACTCCACGCAGGTTTCGATGTCTTCGCAGCCGTCGAGCACAGATTCGATGCCGCGTTGGACGTCGCGGGTCCAGTCGAAGTCGAGGGCATAGGAGTGGAGGATGAAGACCCGGCGAGGGATGGAGGATGCGGCCTGGGCCAGGGGGGCAATGGCCAGGAGGGCGGCGAGGAGCAGGAAGACGCGAGTCGGGGGCCGGGGCGCGGTTCTTGTCCGGCGCCGGCGCGGCGAAGAGGTGGCTTGGCGTACGGAGTTGGCTTCCTTGGCGGTCGAGTCCCTTCCTGCGCGCCAAGCAGGTCTCTCGTCCATCCGCGCCTCCCAAGAGGTCCGCAGCAATTCTGGAGCACGTTCAGTGTACGGGAAAAGCTGGCTTGGGTAAAGGGGGTTTGCCGCCAGGAGTGGCCGGCGCCGCGCATATTGGATTGACGGAGGCGGGGAGAGTAGGGCGCTGAATGGGTTGGTTTAGGTTGACTTGGGCCGGAACCGGGTCTACAGTCTCCACTCGGGCTGCTTTGGCGGACGAGTTCTGATGGAGGCGGAGGAAATCATGCTGCTGCTTTCCAAGGACGAGCGCGCGTTGTGGCGGCGGCTGGGCCAGGAGGCGATGGAGAAGAACGCTGGGCCTGACGGCGCGGAGAGCGGCGTGCGTGCGAATCTGCTGCCTATGTTTCGCTTCTACGTGGGGACGCTGATGACGGCGCAGGGCCGCCAGACGATGGGGAAAGAGTGGCTGAAAGCGGGGACTCTGGGCGAGGAGGATGGGCTGTTCTCCAATGCCTTTTTGACAGGTTTTCTGGGGCGGCACAACGGCAAGCTTGTCGCGCCGGACGTGTGCTTCAAGGACCCGCGGCCCTTTGTCCATTTCGCGGGCGTGCCCATGATGCGCCAGTCGCGGCGCAACTTCGTGAAGACCTTTGTGGATGCGATGCCAGTCTTCCGCCGTCCTTTCCGCATGATGGACATCGGGTGCGGGGACGGGGGGTTGACGGCGTGGCTGTTGCGCGAGATGCGGGGGGCGGGCAAGATCGGCGACATCGGCGAGGTCCTGCTGGTGGACGCGTCCAAGGGGATGATTGACCTGGC
>CAYYEE010000606.1:0-2879 GCA_964470775.1 uncultured Planctomycetota bacterium
CGGTCGCGGTTTAAGATTTACATCATTGACGAAGTGCACATGCTGACCGAGCCGGCCTTCAACGCGCTGCTCAAGACGCTTGAAGAGCCGCCCAGCCACGTGAAGTTCATCCTGGCCACGACCGCGCCGGCCAAGCTGCCCGAGACGATTCACTCCCGCTTGCAGCGTTTCACTTTCCGCCGCGTGGACGTGAAGACGCTGCTCCAGCATCTGCGCAGCCTGTGCGAACAGGAGAAGGTCCAGGTGGGCGACGATGTCCTCGCCCTTGTGGCGCGTCAGGCGCGCGGCAGCGTCCGAGACAGTCTGTCCATGCTCGATCAGACGCTGGCCTTCTGCTCGGCCGACATGAGTCTGAGCAGCGCGGCTCTCTGCCTGGGCGCGTTGAGCGACGACGACCTGGGCAAGATGGTGGACGCCATCGCCGCGGGTGACGCGGCGACCGCCTTAATGCTGGCCGACGGAACCCTTCAACGCGGCGTGGGCGTGGGCGACACGCTGCAGCAACTCATGGCCATGACGCGTGACCTGATGGTGGCGCGCCACTGCGGAGGAGGGGCGGGGCTTCTAGACCGTTCCGCCGAAGCCGCACAGGCCATCGCCCGCCGCGCCCAAGCCTTCACGCCGGAAGCGCTGACGTACATGATCCAGTGCCTCGCGGACGCCGCCCGCCGCGCCCGCGACGAGGTGGACGCGCGCGTCATCCTGGAAACCACGCTGGTCAAACTCTGCCGTCACCGCAGCCTGGCTTCCGTCCAGACGCTGCTGGAGCGGCTGTCAGAGATGGAGAAGCGCTGGAGCGACCCGGCTGGAGGCGGGGCTGATTCGCGCCCTAAGCCGTGGCCCGGACCGGGCGGTGAGTCCGGGCCACGAGAGCAGGCCCAGCCGCCCCAACGCCGGCCCTCCGCCGCTCCGACAGCCGCGGACCGTGTCTTCGCCGAGCCCGGCTCCTCCGCTCCGCTCCACCGGCCGGGCAACGAGCCACCGGCGCGGATGTGGGCGCGGGCGCTGGATTCTCTTCCTGATGTGGCGACCACACGCTTCATCTACGGCACGTCATCCCTCGACCGCATTGAGGGAGACACGGCCTTCATCTCCTTCCCGAACGCACAGGCCAAGCTGCGGGCGGAATCCGAGCCCGCCCAGGCCCGCGAAGCCTTGGCCAAGGCGCTCGACGCGGCGGCCGGCCGGTCCCTGCGAATCCAGTTCGAGGTAGCCGCCGTCGAGATGGCAAACCAGTCGCCCACGCAGAACGTCGCGCAGGATCCGATCATCCGCGCAGCCCTTGATCTTTTTGACGGCCGCATCCTGCGCGTGGAGGCCCCTCCCACTCCCGCGGCCGATCCCGCCGCCTCCGGAGAGGCGCAGCAAGCGGATTGACGCGCTGTCCAGCCTCGCCGGCCCATTGCGCCAACCCCCAAAGGCGAGTACATTCGTTCCTGCGCTGGGACAACCCAGGGAAGTCGAGGATACAAGGAGACGTGAGATGAAACGCCCGCAGAAATTGGCGATCGACGGCGGCGAGCCGGTTCTGAAGGAACCCCTGCCGCCTCGGGGGCTTTTTGACAAAAAGGAAAAGGCAGCGCTGGACAGGCTTGTAGAGCGGGCCATCGAGACCGGCGCGGCGCCCGGCTACAACGGACCGGAGGAGGAGGCCTACTGCAAGGAGTTCGCCGCCTTTCTCGGCGGCGGCTACGCTGACGCGGTGAACTCGGGTACGAACGCGGTGTATGTGGCTCTTCGCGCGCTGGAGCTGCCGCCTTTCAGCGAAGTGATCATCCCCCCCATCACTGACCCCGGCGGGGCCATGCCCGTGCCGCTGATGAACTGCATCCCCATCGTGGCGGACGCAGCGCCCGGATCGTACAACACCGGCGCCGAACAGATCGCCGCGCGCATTACGCCGCGCACCAGCGCCATCCTTGTCGCGCACATCTCCGGCGAACCGGTGGATATGGACCCGGTGCTGAAGCTGGCCCGGCGGAAGAATCTGCCGGTTGTGGAAGACTGCGCGCAGGCGCACGGAGCCACCTATCGCGGCAGGATGGTTGGTACGCTGGGCACGGTGGGCGCGTTCTCCACGATGTTCGGCAAGCACCACTGCACCGGCGGCCAGGGCGGCGTGGTGTTCACCAAGTCCGAGGAGCTCTACTGGAAGATCCGCCGTCACGCGGACCGCGGCAAGCCCTTTGGTCTGACAGCCCCAGGCAACGTGCTGGCCGCGCTGAACATGAACCTAAGCGAGATCGGCGCCTGCATCGGCCGCGTGCAGCTCGCCAAGCTGCCGCGCATCGTTGCGCAGCGCCGCAAAGTAGCCCAAAAGGTGCTCGACGGGATTAAGGGATTGTCGGCTGTTTACGCCTCGCCTGCGCCTCGGGGCGCGGAGCCGTGCTACTGGTTCCTCAAGCTGTCGTTGCGTCTGGACCGGTTGACCGTGAGCAAGGAGCAGTTCTGCAAGGCGCTTGGCGCCGAGATCAAGGCGCCCATCAGCCCCAGCTATCGCCACATCCCCTGCGAAGCTCCCTGGTTTAAGGAACGCCGCGTCTTTGGCAAGCCCGGCCTGCCCTGGACGGCGCCCCAGTACAAGGGCAACCCGGACAAGCCCATGCCCACGCCCAACGCCATCGCGACCACGGACGCCAGCTTCAACATCCACATTCACGAAGGGCACACCGTCTCCCACGGAGCCCTCATCGCGAAGGCGATCGCCAAGGTGGAGGCCGCGTACCTCAAGACCTGATCATGCTCAGCGCCCCTTCCCCGGCTTGAACGACAGCGCGCCCGTTGGGCAGGTCTCGACGCAACGCCGCGCCGCGTGCGTAAGGGCTTCCCTCATGGGCCGGTTCAGCGCGCCGTCCACGCGCACGGAGAACCCGCGCCCG
>CAYYEE010000607.1:0-2863 GCA_964470775.1 uncultured Planctomycetota bacterium
CAGGGCGGTGCTGGAGTTGGCGGCGGAATCCACGGCCAGGTCGCTGTCGGCGACATGGAGTGTGGAGGCCTTGTGGTCCTGGGGGATGCTGACGGAGAGGGTGTCGGTGGACTCGGCGCCGACTTGGAAGGTTTTGTTCTGGTAGGTGCCGTCGATGAGGGCGACGTTGTTGAACTGGGTGCGGGTGACGATGGAGTCGATTTCGTTGGCGAGGTCGGCAAGCTGGTCGTCAATGGCGCTGCGTTCGGAGGCGCCGAGGGTGTCGCTGGCGGCTTGGATGATCTTGTCGCGCATTTCGAGGAGGACCTCGAGGACGGAGTTGAGGCCGCCTTCGGCGATGGAGAGCAGGTTGCTGGCGTCGCCGACATTGTTGATGGCCACGCCGAGGCCGCGGCTGCGGGATTCGAGGGTTTTGCCGATGACCCAGCCGGCGGCGTCGTCCGAGGCGTTGTTGATGCGCTTGCCGGTGGACAGGCGGAGCTGGCGGTCGCTGAGTTCGTTGTTGACCCCCTTGAGGGCGTTCAAGGCGTTGAGAGCGCTAACGTTGGTGTTGATCCGGGTAAGGTCGGAGCTCATGGGTTACCTCCTTGGCCGTTCGGCGCGGGGCGCCGAATCAATGGGTCCTGGAAATTCCTTGGAATGGGCAGGCGTCAGGTCTGGCTTACGGGCCGCGGTCGGCCGCGGCGGCCGGGTCTCTTGCCCGGTTCTGAATGCTTTGGGTTTCTGTCATAGGGCCTCCGGGTCTCTAACCCGCGCCCGCCCTGGGGCCGTTGGGTTTCATCATAGGTCTCCTTCGATGGTGGGGAGCGCTTGTATGGTGATCTGAGCCTTGGCTCAGGTGGATTGCGTTGCGGCGGAGGCGAGGCAGGCGGCGGCTTCGTCGCGGCGGCCGAGTTTGACGAGGACGCCGGCGATGACGCGTTTGAGTTTGGTGTCGCCAGGGCGTTCGGCGTCGAGGCGGTTGAGGATGTCGAGGGCGCCGTTGAGGTCGCCGGCGCGGAGGCGGGCGGTGGCGGCGATGTCGAGGTCGCGGTGGGTGAGGCTGGCTTGGTGGGCGCGCAGGGCGGTTATGGCGGCGTCGATCTGCTGGGGGGTGAAATGGGCTTCGACGGCGGGGCGGCTGCCCGCGGGGGCGGGCTGGGCGGCCGCCTGGCGCGCGCTGGCGAGGTGGGTCATGGCTTCGCTGAACTGGCCCAGGGCGCGGTGCGCCTTGTAGGCGAGGACGTTGGCCATGATTTGGCGCGGGGCGGCGCGCAGGGAGTCGGCGGCGCAGCGGATGGCGCCGGCCGGGTCGCCGGCGCGCAGGCGGCAGTCGGCGCGGTTGTTGTGGAGCGAGGCGAGGATGTCGGCGGGCAGGGCGCGTCCGCGCAAGGCGGCGGCCAGCTCCTGCTCGGCTTCGTCCAGGCGGCCGAGCTGCATGAGCGACTGGGCCAGCTGGTGGCGGGCGTAGCTGTCGCGCGGGTCGGCTTGGACTTGCAGCCGGAGGAGCTCGAGATTGCGGAGGAGCTTGGCGTTCATCTGTTCGGGGCTGAGGGCGTAGCCGTAGTGGTCGATGGTGACGTTTGCCTGGCGGATGGGCAGGCCGAGTCTTTCGATGGACGGGGCGACTTGTTCGTGGATGCGGCCTTCGAAGCAGACGCCGGGGAGGCGGCGGAAGATGCGGTGGCCGGTGGAGTACTGGGGGGCGTTGGCGTCGCTGCGGTGGTTGAGGACGCTGACGAGGTAGGCGCCGGCGCGTTTGTCGTTGAGGAGCGAGCGGATGCGGCCGTGCTCGGCGCGGCGGATGCGTTCGTCGGCGTCGAGCCAGAGGATCCAGCGTCCGGTGGCGTGGCGAAGGGCTTCGTTGCGGGCCCAGGCGAAGTCGTGGCGCCATTCGGTCTGCCAGACGCTGGCGCCGAGGCTCTTGGCGAGTTCGACGGAGCCGTCTTTGGAGCCTGTGTCGAGGAGGGTGACTTCATCCACAAGGCCGCGGACGCTTTCGAGCCAGGCGGGGAGGTCGCTGGCGGCGTCGCGCATGATGGCGCACAATGTGAGGGCTGGGGCGCTCACGCGGGGATCTCCATGGCGGGGATGGCCATGCGGCTGAGGATGGCGGTGAGGGCGTCGTCCATGAGGCTGGCGGCTTCGAGGAGTTCCTGGGAGGCCTGGAGCCAGACGGGAACCTGGACGGCCAGCGGCTTGTTGGAGATGAGGGCGATTCGATGGGCGAAGGCGGTGATGAGGGGGCGGACGGCGGGCGAGTCTTCGCCTTCGATGATTCGGGCGCAGAGGCGGTCGAGGGCGGCGGCGGCCTTTTGGGCGCTGGCTTCGGCGCCGGGCTGGGCCAGGGCGGCGGCGAGGAGGGCGGCGGCTTTGGCGCTGGGGGCGGCCAGGGCGCGCAGGGCGCGGAACTCGTGGATGGCCGATTCCATGTCGGTGGGCAGGCTTTCGTGCCAGGGGGCGGTGTTGCTGAACTCGCGCGAGGGGCGCGAAGGGGGCGCGCCGGGGAGCAGCTTGGCGGTCCAGTAGTGGCGGTAGGCTTCGCGGATGATGTGTTCGGCGCGCAGGGGCTGGGGGTTGACGGCTTCGAGGCGGAGCAGGCCGCAGGCGTCGAACTCGGTGCGCCAGAGGGCGACGCTGTCGAGGCGGCTGGCGGCCTGGTTGGCGGCGACGCGGCCCAGGGCGATCTCGCACGCGGCGAGGACGGCGTCGGCGGTGAGGTCGTTGAGGCAGTCGAGCGTGGCGCAGGGGCCGTCGTAGAGGCAGGGGAAGCAGGAGGAGGACGGCTCGACGACGTAGTGGCCCTCGCCATAGGGGGCGGTCTCGCGGCTGTAGGTGTAGCCGAAGGAGAGCGACTGGCGCGTCCAGGTCGCGGCGGCGTTCT
>CAYYEE010000608.1:0-2856 GCA_964470775.1 uncultured Planctomycetota bacterium
TTTGCTATCTCTGAAACACTACATGACACAAACCCGGCGCTTGACGCGTCTAAAGCATCGAGTTAGCCCGCCCTGTGGTGTTTTGGAAATGCAAGGCATTTCCGAAACACCACACAGCATGCCCCGACCTGAAACGCCACAAGCGCGTCCGCGCGCCAGCGGCAAAACGTAACCCAAAGAATTGCTTGAGCTTGCCTGAAGCCCCCCTCCCAGCCCCCCCCTTCTGTCGCCTCTGCCACACGGCGACGCCACCCAACCACCGGTCCTCAGCCCTCCTCACCCGGCCACCCTCCTCAAGCGACCCGCCGACCCCGCCACGCCCCCAAAAACAGCGCGGGCGCACGGCCAAAACCGCGCGCCCGCAAGCAACATCAACCGTTGGTCAAAATTACTTCTTGGCCGGAGCCGCAGGAGCCGGGGCAGCCTTGACTTCCTTGATCTCCTTGACATTCAGGGTCTTCTCGGCGCCCTTAGCGACGACAAGGCCGGTGGCTTCAACGTTCTTGCCATCCATCGCCTCGATGGCCTTCTGGTCCTTGCCGACCAGCTTGTACGTTTCCTTGTCCACCACCAGCGTGACGCCCGTCACCTTGCCGTCCGCGGCCTTGACCACTTTCACGACGCCCTTCAGGGTGACGTCCTTCTCGGCAGCCTTCTCAGGGGCCTTCGCGGCCGGGGCCTGGGCCATCGCCACGGTAGCGACCACGAACATGCTCACGACCACCATCAGCGCAACACGCGTCCAGTTCTTGCCCGACATGTCCCTATCTCCTCCTTAGTTATGAGCTTAGGGAAGCTCTCCGCACGCCGCCGACACCGGCGAACCTTGTGCGGAAACGAAGCGCAGAAGAAAACCGCCCAGGTCCAGCCAACCATCACCTGGCCGAACCCTCCATGACGGAGATCACGCCAACGCCCGCCTCCGCCCGCGCCTTGCGACGTCCGTGTCCATCCACCCCTGGCAAGGAACAGAGATGATTCTAGAGATACGGCCAGCCGTCCGCACGGCCAACGCGCTCGCGACGGCTAAATTGCAAGCTTCATGCCACGCCTCCAACTCACCCGCGTGGCAGCCAAAAAAATGGGCAACGAGATACTATTGTGCCTCGCCTCCAAGACATTGTCAAGCCCCCGTTAGGAGAATATGCGCATTGACCCCCGGATAAATAGGATGCTATAATTCTGAATATTGCCAGCCATAGGAGGTTCCGGTTCCGATGCTTCTGCGCGTCGTCATGTCGCTCGACAGGTCGGGCCTAGCCGCACACCTCAAAAAATCGCTCAACGAAAAGGACATCCTGGTCGAGGAAGTCCGGCCCCGCAAGGATCTCTGGCCCCGCCTTGCCAGAACAAGCGCCGACATCTTCGTCATCAGCCACGCCCTCGCCCCAGCCCCTGTCGCCGACAGCATCGCCATGCTCCGCGGCCTGCCCGATTCCCCTATGGTCATGATGCTCTGCGACCGCGAGAGCCCGGCTGAAGAGTCCAGCCTGCTCGCGGCCGGCTGCGACGCCGCCATCTTCTCGGGCCTGCCCCCCAAGAACATCGTCAACGTGCTCACCGCCCTCCTCGCCAAGCGAAAGAGCCAGGCCAAGCCCAGCCTCCTCGAAGCCGGTCCTCTCGCCCAGCCCCGCCTCGCCGACTTCGTCTCCTCCAGCGCCGCCATGACCGCCTTCCTCGAAGTCGTCCGCCGCGTGGTTGACAGCGACGCCGCCCTCCTCCTCACCGGCGAAACCGGCGTCGGCAAAGAACGCCTCGCCCGCGCCATCCACGCCGAAGGCCCCAACTCCGAAGGCCCCTTCATCGCCGTCAACTGCGGCGGCCTGCCCGAAACCCTGCTCGAAAGCGAACTCTTCGGCCACGAAGAAGGCGCCTTCACCGGCGCCTCCCGCGCCCGCCGCGGCTGGTTCGAACTCGCCCATCGCGGCTCCATCTTCCTTGACGAAATCGGCGAAATGCCCTTCCACCTTCAGGTCAAGCTCCTCCGCTTCCTCCAGGAACACGAAATCCAGCGCCTTGGCAGCGAACGCTCCATCCACGTTAACGTCCGCGTCATGGCCGCCACCAACCAGGACCTCGAAGCCCTCGTCAAAGCCGGCCGCTTCCGCAGCGACCTCTACTACCGCCTCAGCGTCGTCACACTCTCCATCCCCCCCCTGCGCGACCGCCGCGAAGACATCCCCGAACTCATCGAAAGCTACATTGACTACCTCCAATACCGCATCGGCCGCCCCATCAAAGGCATCCAGCCCGCGGCCATCGAGGCCATGTGCCGCTACGCCTGGCCAGGCAACGTCCGCGAGCTCATCAACGTTGTGGAACGCGCTATGCTTCTTTGTCGCGATGGCGAGATATCCCTGGCCGACCTTCCAGGCGCCATCCGCGCCTGCTCCCAGCAACCCCCCGGCGCCGCGGCCCCGACGTTTCCCCTGCCCGGCGGCGCCATGCCCGACGCCTGGCTCTCGCTGCCGTGGACCCAAGCCCGCCAGCACGCCCTCGACGCCTGCGAACGCGCCTATCTGGAGGGCCTGCTCGCCAAAACACGCGGACGCGTCGGCCAGACCGCAAAGATGGCCGGGGTTTCCCCCCGTTCTATCTACGAAAAGATGAAGCGTCATGGACTCACCAAAGAAACCTATCGGAAGCTGGGCGCCTGAAAAGCCCCTCAGCTGCGCTCTCACAGCCTGCCTGCTCCTGGCCACCCTTGCCCTGGCCGACACCGAACTGATCCTTGCCCCGGAAGAAGCCCCCTGGCTGCTCGCGCCCGCCGCCGCCGTGGCCGCCCGCCTCGCCGCGCCCCATCCCCCCCTCCTCCTCGCCGCCCCGCCCACCCCCCCGGCCAGAACCCTCGCCTTT
>CAYYEE010000609.1:0-2853 GCA_964470775.1 uncultured Planctomycetota bacterium
GGCCCAAGGAAGGCATCCCTGCCAGACCCGCCCCCCTGCCCACCCCGGTCCGGCCCCAGTCGCCGCCCGCCGCCGCCGTGCGCTTTCGCGGCCACTGGTACGAGGTCGTCACCGACAAAGTCTCGTGGCACGTCGCCGTCCAGCGCTGCCTCGCCCGCGGCGGCTATCTTTGCCGCGTGGACGACAGCGAGGAAAGCGCCTTCATCGCGTCCATCGCCCTGGGCCGCCGCCTTTGGCTGGGCGCCACGGACGAAGCCGAAGAAGGCGAGTGGCGCTGGACCAGCGGCGAGAAGGCAACCTTCACGCGCTGGGCCTGGGGCGAGCCCAACAACCACGAACGCCGCGAGCACTACCTCCACACCAGCCCAAGCGGCGAATGGAACGACACCAATTGCGGCGGGTACTGGAACGCCCGCGAGTCCGTCATGGGCTATATCATCGAGTGGGACCGGCTGGAACCCGGCGGCGCCGGCGCCCTGTGCAGCCGGTGCAAAAACACCTTCCCCGCCGACTACAAGTACTGCCCCTACTGCGCCATCCCCATCTACCCTCGCCAGGAAACCTACAGCCTCGACCCCGAAGGCCAGATCATGCCGGATATCGAGCAGTAGGGGGCGGGCGGGTCGGCTGTGTCGGACAGGTCGGACCTGTCGGACGGGTCGGACGCGCCCCCTCACCCCTCCCTCGGAATCACCGGCAGCGTCAACCGCGACGGATACGCCCGCGAGTGCAGAACCTCCTGCCGCGCCAGCCGCACATGCGTCCCGTCGGCCAGCGGTTCGCCGGAGTTCAAATTGCGGTCAAAACGCGGGAAGCAGCTCGACGTGACCTCCAGACGCACCCGGTGTCCGGGCTTGAACACGTTCGACGTCACCGCCATGTCAATCGCGAACTCATAGACCTCGCCCGGCTTCATCATCACCTCGCGGTCCAGCCCCTCGCGGAACCGCGCGCGCGCAACGCCGTCGCACAGAATGAACGACCGCCCGTCCGGCCACACGTCGCACAGCCGCGCCACAAAATCCGTATCCACGGCGTCCGAGCGCGCGTAGAGCGTCGCGCGCGCGGGACCCGTCACTTCGAGAGGCTTTTCGAGAACAGGACCGGTGTAGACCAGCACGTCGTCGCGGCGTTCGATGGGGCTGTGGTCCGTGGGGCCGTTCGTCGCGCGCAGGCACGCGCCGCCCGCCACGGGCACGGGGTTGTCGGGGTTGTAGACGTAGCGGTCCGCTCCCGCGTCGTCCGCCGGCGCCGCCGCCAGCGCGCCATCGCCATAGAGACTGTTCGCCCGGCCGCCGCTGGCCAGAAACAGGTCCGTCCACTGTGTGCGCGCCAGCGGCCACTCGTTTTCGTCCCGCCATGTGTTGTCGCCCATGACGAAGAGCCGAACCGGCGCCCCTTGCTCCGCGCCGTTCTCTTCCTCCTTTACCCACCGGTCCAGCCAGCGCCGCTTCATGCCGTCCACGCCGATGATCGCGTTTTCGCCAAAGTCGAGCTGGCCTACCAGCCGCTGGTTGATGCCGTGCACCCACGGCCCCATGACCACGCGCGTGTTGGCCCGCGCGCGGGGACCGCCGCGGCTGCGCAGCAAGGAGAACACGCGCAGAATGCCAAAACCGTAAAGGTCATACCACCCGCCCATCAGCAGCGTCGGGACATTCACGCCCTCCACGTGGCGCTCCAGGCTGCGGCCCGCCCAGTAGCTGTCGTAGGTTGGATGCGCCAGCCACTCCTTGAAGTAATCCAAGCTGTACCCCGCCGCCTCGTCCATGCTCTTGAGCGGCAGATGGCGGAACACGCGGTCCCACTCCGTGGTGTCGTTCGTCTGGGCCGACCGCCCCGCGACGTTGGACCCCCACACCGCGGCCACGGACAGATTGAACACGCCGTCGTGGTAAATGCACCCCCGGAACAGATCCTCGCCCATCACGGACGCGGTGAGCGCCCTCAGCGCCGGCGGCGACGTCCACGCCGCCGCGTACTGCGTAAAGCCGCCGTACGAACCGCCCGTCATGCCCACGCGGCCGTCGCACCACGGCTGCCTGGCCACCCACGCGATCGTGTCGTGCCCGTCCGCGTCGTCCTTGAAAGGATCAAACACGCCCGCCGAATCGAACCGCCCCCGGCAGTCCTGCCGAACCACGGCGTAGCCAGCTTCCACCAACCCCTTCTCAAACTCGCCAATCCCCGCGTTGCCATAGGGCGTGCGGAACACCACCGCCGGGAACGGCCCGCCGCTGTCCGGCGTCCGCACATCCGCCGACAGCCTCACCCCGTCGCGCATCACCACGCCCGCGTCAATACGTTGTCTCATTTCTGCCGCCTCGGAATACACAACCCTCTGCCAACGCGACTTTGGCAGAGTATAGCCCCAGCCCCCTCAAATCGGCAATGTCGCGGCGGACGAAGAGCCATTTGCGCTGTGGCGGCTATTGCCGTCCGCCGGAATAACCGCTCATGCGCAAAATGGACTCCGCCGCCGCTGCGAGGCGCCGAATCGCGCCGCAAGGGCTATGCCATCCGCCTTCCGCGGCGGCCGCGGGGCTGTTCCAGCCGGCGGCGGTGGCGCACGGCGCCGCTGGCCACAAGCGCGTTGAAGGCGGCGCGGCTGGAAAGGTGGCGTCTGGACACGGTGTTTGAGACGAACGTGATGAGCGCGCACAGGGTTGACTTCCCCGCCCCGCCCGTCTAATGTGGTGTTTCGGAAATGCCTTGCATTTCCGAAACACCACAGGGCGGGCTAACTCGATACTTTAGACGCGTCAAGTGCAGGGTTTGTGTCATGTAGTGTTTCAGAAATAGCAAAGCTATTTCTGAAACACTACCTGGAGTTTGGCGTCACGCGCCGGAAGA
>CAYYEE010000610.1:0-2841 GCA_964470775.1 uncultured Planctomycetota bacterium
GGGGACACGTTGCGATCCCGCCGTTGGCGGGCTGAGGCGCCATGTCCCCGCCGATGCGGTGTCTTTTTCAACGGGCCGTTAGGCCCGTCTCGGGCAGCGTCATTAGCCATATCGGAGCGAGGCTGTGAAAGCGGACAAGGTTGCCGGCGTCGACCGCGATGCGCCCCAGCCGCTCTACGCTCAGATCGCGGACAACATCCGCGCCGATCTCATCCGCCGCGGCGCCGGCGACCCCCGCCTGCCCTCCGAGCGCGAGCTCTGCGGCCGGCTCCGCGTCAGCCGCGGCACCGTCCGCAAAGCCCTTGCCCTTCTTAAAAGAAACGGCGTCGCCGAGTCCTGCGGCCCCAAGCGCCGCATCGCCGTCTCGCGCGGCCTGGGCGATATCCGCCGCAAAGCCCTCCCCCAATCCACCGGCATCATCCTCCTGGGCAACCTCTCCCACTACGTCCAGCGGCGTCAGATCGAGACCCTCGAATACGCCAGCGGCATTGTCGAAGTCAGCGCCGAGAAAGGCCAGTCCGTCACGTTCATCAACCTGCCCGCCGACCCAAACGACATTGACCACTGGCACGCCCATCTGCGCACAAGCGTCTTCGGCGTCGTCCACTTCGGCGTCGCCCATGAGAATGGCGTCCTTCATCCCGCGCAGGAGCGCCTTCTCAACGACTGCGATTTCCCCCAGGTCTTCCTCGGCATCCAGTCCATGCTCCCCCACGTCGCCTCCGTCGTCGTCGACGCCCGGCCCGGCTTTGCGGCGGCCGTGGAGTACCTGCGCGAGATGGGTCATCGCCGCGTCGGTCTGCTCGTCGCGCCCCCGCGCCAGACGCCCAGCCGCGTCGGCGTCCAGGCCTGCGCCAGCCGCCCCGGCGACGTGCTCTGGTCTCTTGAGCAGGCCGGTCTGCAGACCCGGGAGGAGTGGATTTGCCGCGACTGCGAGAGCGAGGCCGAGGTGGCCGCCGCCGTGTCGCGCCTCCTCGCCTCTCGGCCCCGGCCTACAGCCCTCTTCTGCCACAACGACGCCATGGCCGAGATCGCCCTGCGCATCCTCCGCCAGCAAGGCGTGTCCGTCCCCGCCGGCCTGTCCGTCGTCGGTTGCGACGACGCCCACATGGCCGGCGCCTGCGACCCGCCCCTCACCACCATCCGTTATCCCCGCCATCGCGTCGGCGCCAAGTGCTTTGAGCTTCTGGCCGCGCTGCGCGAGAACGGCGGCGGCTTCCATGAGGTCGTCGTGTCTGTGCCCGCCACGCTGGTCATCCGCGCCTCCACCGGCGCCCCGGCGCGGGAGTACGCCACATGGTCGCAGGTCTGACCACATCACCGAACAAGGAGAGGGTCATGTTGCCGTCAGGACAAGGACACAGCGTCCGCGCCGCCTTCACGCTCATCGAACTCCTCGTCGTCGTCGCCATCATCGCCATCCTCGCCGCCATGCTCCTGCCCGCTCTTTCCGCCGCCCGCGAAAAGGCCCGCCGCTCCAACTGCGTCAGCAACCTTAAGCAGATCGGGACCGGCCTCGAAGCCTATCTCGGCGACTACGGCGGCTACTACCCCAGCGCCAGTTGGGCTCTCGGCGCCCAGACCACCTGGTGCTACAAAGGCGGCGCCCCGGTCTATGACAACTCCTGCTCCCTCACCCCCGAAGCCCACGTCGAGCCCTCCAACGCCGGCATCTACTCCGCCATGACCCCCTCGGGTGCCGTCCAGACCCTCGGTACCCAGATCAGCCACGTCACTTCCAGCTTCCGCGTCATCGCCACCGCCAACGTCTCCTCCCCTGTCTGCTCCGCCTACCGCGACTTTTCCGCCGGCAAGCTCAACTTCGCCCCACAGGGCATCGGCAATCTCCTCGCCTCCGGCTACATGGGCGACGCCAGGATGTACTACTGCTCCAGCGCCTCCACCTTGCCGCCCGACGACATCCACGCCGGCGCGCCCGCAACCTACAGGCAGACCCAACCCCCCAGCCTGCCAAGCCACTGGCAAGAGGCTGGCGGCTTCGACAAGAACACCATGCTTTACGGTAACTGGAACAACCACTGCTACACGCTCCGCCCGCCCACCACCTACATGAGCATGAACCTGCTCTACTCCGACTACGCCTACCGCAACACCCCCATGAACCGCTACAAGTCCCTCACCACCGACATGTGGCACAAGTACCAGGACGGCTCCGCCTACCTGGGCATCCCCGGCACAAAGCCCAGAGTCAACGCCCGCTACCTCGAACCCTTCTTCCGCACCCAGAAAGAGCTGGCCGGCCGGACCATCGTCACCGACGTCTTTGGCAAGGGCCGCCGCTGCTTCCCCGACTCCACCGGCGTCGGGCAGTTGACCGACTGCCGGAACCGCCCCATGGACGACTACACCACCAGCGGCACCATGGTCATCAGCCAGACCTGGGCCGGCATGGGTATTCTCGCGCACAGGGACGGATACAACGCGCTGTACGGCGACGGCCATGTCGCCTGGTTCGGCGACCCCAGCCAAAAGATCATCTGGCACGGCCAGGGCTACGGCACAACCGCAAAGGCCACCTACAACAACTTGAGCCACAACTACTACTACGGCAACGCCGATCCCTTTGACCGCGACGTGGCCGGCGGCCGTCCCGTGGACGACGGCCGCGTCGCCTACAACGCCGTCGCCATCTGGCACGAGTTCGACACCGCCGCGGGCATTGACGTCACCGCCAGGTAGCAGGCCGCCGCCGGAGCGCGGGCGTGCCGCTCGCTGGCCTATACTTGGTCCTTGTCGTCCTTGCTTTCCTTCCCGTCCTCTGCACGCCCCGCCTCCCCCCACAGGAGCCCGCCATGTCCAGGTTCCTCTCCTGCCTCGTGC
>CAYYEE010000611.1:0-2834 GCA_964470775.1 uncultured Planctomycetota bacterium
GCGATTATCGCGATTCTGGCGGCGATGCTGTTGCCGGCGCTGTCGGCGGCGCGGGAGAAGGCGCGGCGGGCGTCGTGCATGACCAACCTGAGCCAGTTCGGCAAGGCGCTGGCGGCTTACTCGGGCGATTACAATGGTTACTATCCGTGCGACCCGGCGTGGGGGTCGGCGACGCGCAAGCCGGGCAACATCTTGTCCGCGACATACCGGACGGATTACGCGCAGGTGATCGGCGGCGCGGAGCAGCGGATTGCGTTCAGCCACAGCTACGACGCGTCGGCGGAGCTGTTTTACTGGAGCCGGACGAACCAGGTTCTGCCGCTGTTCCACGGGGTGATCGCTTATGGCCAAAAGAGCAGCGGGAGCTGGGCGGCGGGGAATTTGAACGGGGCGCCGGTGGGGGCGGGGCTGCTGTTGACCGGCGGGTACACGGCGGACCTGAGGTCGTTCTATTGCGCGACAGGGCAGGTGATGGATCGGAACGTTTCACCGTTGCGGGTGGCGTGGCTAAACGGGAACAACGACGCGAAGGCGGTGTTGCAGACGAACGCGGGGGATTTCAAGCGCCTGGGCGGGGGGGACGGGAAGGCGCTGGTGGCGGGGTCGTGGACGTGGATGACGGGCAACGCGTACGGCACGCGCAACTTGGCGTGCAGCTACGCGTACCGCAATCAGCCCTACGTCGGGTCGTTGCGGGGCACGACGCACTACTCCAGTTCCTACGGGTCGAGCGCGTGGCGGACCGAGATTGACCCGGCGATGCAGCCGCAGCGGTTTTGGGACAACGGGGCGTATATCTCGGCCGGGGGGTTCTATCCCAATGCGGCGGCGGTGGACACGGCGCAGCGGGACGGAGCCTTGCTGGCGGATTGGCCTTATCCCACGTGCTTCCGCAAGACGGCGCGGTTGCTGGGAGATCGGTCGGTGATGGCGGACCGGTGGGGCAAGCGCAAGAATCACACTGTGGCGGAGGACGACTCGGCCACGTATCCCGGCGACGGCGCGCTGGGTCACCGGGACGGGTATAACGTGTTGTTTGGCGACGGGAGCGCCCGCTGGCACAGCGACCCGGCGCAGACGTTTGTGTGGCGCAGGTTTGCCAACGCGCAGTACACCGTGTTCGCGAACACCGCCAACGTGGGCAACACCGGCGGGGTGACGGATTGGCGGTTCTTTGACCGCGCGGCGCAGTTGGACACGGGCACGACGGTCTTTCAGTTGTCGTATTCGGCCACGACGCCGGTGTTCTAGATCGGTTTTCCGGCCGGAATGCGGGCGAGACGCCCGCGCCCCGGCGGGCGGCGCGCGTCTTCTTTCCACATTGTCTTGGTTCATAGCGGCCAGTGGGTGTCTGCGCTTTCATTGTGAGGATGCGTTTTGTCCGCAGAAGCGACTGTGGGACTTGTTGTGACGCGGCATCCGGCGAACCCGGTTCTATCGGCGGCGGATGTGCCTTATCCGGCGATGCTGGTTTTCAACGCGGGGGTGGCGCGGTTTCGCGGCGAGTATGTGATGGTGTTCCGCAACGATTATGGCGACCTGGGCGAGCGCAGGATTACGGGGCGCAACCTGGGGCTGGCCTTCAGCCGCGACGGCGTGCGATGGCGGGTGGCGCCGAGGCCTTTGGACGCGGACGTGGGGCATCCGCTGCGCGGGTGCTATGACCCCAGGCTGACTGTTCTCGACGGCCGGGTGTATCTGTGTTTCGCCTGCGGCCAGAGGGGGACGCGGGGCGGGGTGGCGGTGAGCGACGACCTGGAGAACTGGGAGGTCTTGAGCGTTTCGGCGCCGGACAACCGGAACATGGTGATCTTCCCCGAGCGCGTGGACGGGAAGATCGTGCGGCTGGAGCGGCCGTTCGCGGGATATGGCCGGCCGGGCGACCGGTTCGACATCTGGATGTCATGTTCACCGGACGGGCGGTATTGGGGGGATACGCGGCTGGTGTTGACGTGCGATCAGTTGCCCTGGACGAACGACAAGATCGGGCCGGGGGCGCCGCCGGTAAAGACGGCGAAGGGGTGGCTGTGCCTGATCCACGCGGTGGACCGGGATCCGAGGCGGCGTTGGGGATGGGACGGAACGTGGGCGAAGAGGTACACGATGGGGGTGATGCTGTTGGACCTGGATGATCCGTCGCGCGTGGTCGGGTACAGCCGGTCGCCTGTGCTGGAGCCGCTGGCGGAACTGGCTTATGAGGCGGAGGGGTATCGGCCTTATGTGCTCTTCCCGGGCGGCGCGGTTCTCGAGGACAGCGGGGAGTTGAAGATCTACTATGGGGCGGCGGACACGGTGGAATGCCTGGCGACGTGCGACGTGAACGATCTGCTGGCGCTGTGCGAGCCGGCGTAGGCTGGGAGGGCGAGGCATGATGAGGCGCGCTTTGGCTGTCGCGCTGGCGGCGGCGCTGGGGGCGGGGTGTCTGGCGCAGGAGGCGCCGTTTGCGGGCGACGACGACACGGCGCTGTTGCTCCACTTGGACGGCGATGCGCAGGACGCGAGCGGGTGCGGCAATCACGGCGCGGCCAAGGGCGCGGTGACTTGGGCGCCGGGCCGGTTCGGACAGGCGGTGGCGCTGGACGGGCAGGGGGCGGTGGTCTTTGCGCCAAGCGCGGCGCTGCACGTGGGCGAGCATAGCTGGACCGTGGAGTGCTGGATCAAGCCCCAAAGGGAGCAGCCGGCGCACGCGGTGATCTTCGCGAGCGGCTGGGGGCACGAGCGGCACTACGGGCTGCGCATCAGCGGGGGCAAGAGTCTGTGCTTCTATGCGTCGAGCGGCGTGGAGGGGTCTGTTTCGTCCGGCGACGTTTCCGCGACGCTGTTCGACGGGCAGT
>CAYYEE010000612.1:0-2829 GCA_964470775.1 uncultured Planctomycetota bacterium
CCGGTGAGGTCAATGCGCGCGCGGCGGAGCTGCACGCCGGAGTCGAACGAGGAACTCTTGAGGCCCAGGTTCGAGTACTGCTCCTTGAGTTCGCGGTCCACCTGCGGCGCGGTGAACAGGTCGAAATGGATGCGGCCGCCGATCTTGCCCTTGAAGTTCTTGCCCTCGAAAACGAGCCCGTCTTTCCACGCCACGTTCAACCCGGCCCCGCCGCCGCCGGGCCCGCCCTTTTCCAGCTTCTCGATCCGGCTCTGCAAGTCCTTGATGGTCTCTTCGAGCGATGCGGGCGCGGCGCTGGTTGTCTGCGCCCCGGCCCCGCCGCACAACGCCCCTCCCACCGCCGCCGCCAGCATCCCCGCCAATAGTCGCTTGCTCACTCCTCGCTCTCCTCCATGTCCCAACACTTGCGGGGATTCGGCCTTCCGCGGCCGGCGCCGCGGTCCGGCCCCGCGTTCGAAGCCATTAGGACTATCCCATGAAGCGGTTAGAGGAAAAAGAGGTGTTTGCTAGAAATCGGCAAGGACCATCCCTCCGATCCCTTGGCCAAGACGGCCGCGCCTCGCGCGCCTCTCAGCGCGTTCCCCCGTTGCGCAGCCGCAGCGTGAACACGCTGCCTTGGCCGGGCGCGCTCTCCACGCTGACGCCGCCGCCGTGGGCCAGCATGATGTGCTTGACGATGGCCAGCCCCAGCCCGGTGCCCCCCATCTCGCAGCTGCGCGCCTTGTCCACGCGGTAGAACCGCTCGAAGATGCGCGGCTGGTGCTCGGGCGGAATGCCGCAACCGTGGTCCTTGACGCGGATGACCACGCCGCCCGCCTCGCGGCCGGCCTCCACCTCCACCTCGCTGTCCGGCGGGCTGTACTTCACCGCGTTGTCCACCAGGTTCACCACGGCCTGCTCCATCAGCGCGGGGTTCATGCGCGCGGCGAGGTCGTCCGGGCACGCCACCTTGACGCGCACGCGCCTGGCCGCCGCCGCCACCTGGCAAAGCTCCACCGCCGCGGCCAGCACGTCCTTCACCGGCCCCGGCGCCATCTCCGCCTCCAGCCGCGCCGCGTCCTGCTCCACGCGCGACAAGGCCAGCAGGTCGCTGATGATGGCCATGAGGCGCTCGGCCTGGCGGGCGATGATCTTGAGGAACCGCTCGCGCGCCGCTTCGTCGGCCGCGGCCCCGCCCAGCAGCGTCTCCGCGAAGCCCTTGATGGCGGTGACCGGCGTGCGCAGCTCGTGCGACACGTTGGCCACGAAGTCCTTGCGCACCTTTTCCAGGCGGCGCAGGCTGGTGACGTCGTTGAGCACCACCACCGCGCCCAGGCTGCGGCCCTGGCCGTCGCGCAACAGGGCGCCGTGCGCGTCAATGTTCCGCTCGCGCGTGTCGAACAGCGTCAGCTCCGCCTGGGCCGGGGCGCCGCTCTTCAAGGCGGCTTCCACCACGCGCTGCAAGTCGGCGTTGCGGATGGCCTCGGCCAGCGGCCGGCCGATCACCCGGGCCGCGTCCACGCCCAGCAGCGCCGCGCCCGCCCCGTTGACGCTCAGGATTCTCTGGTCCATGTCCACGGCCAGCACGCCCTCGGCCATGCTGCCCAGGATGGCGCTCATCTCCGCCTGGCGGCGCTCGATTTCGCGGATGCGCTCGTCCACCTGGCGGGCCATGGTGTTCAGCGCCTCGGCCAGGCTGGCCAGCTCTTCCGTGTCGGCCGCGGGCGCGGGCCGCGTCATGTCGCCGCGGGCAAAGCGCCGCGCGGCCTGCTCCATGTCGCGCAGCGGCCGCGTCAGCCGCCGCGACACCACCCACCCCGCCACCGCCGCGGCCAAGGCCGCCACCCCCCCGCCCAGCGCGATGCGGCTATAGGCCGAGCGCAGCGCCTCGGCCACCTCGCTCAGCGGCATGGACACGCGCAACACCCCCTCCACGCGCCCCTCCGCGCCCCCGATGGGCAGCGCCACATACCTCATGCCGAAGCGCGTCGTGTGGCTGAAGCGCGTGGCCGCGCCGGGCTTGCCCTCCAGCGCCGCCAACACCTCCTCCCGCTGGCCGTGGTTCTCCATCTGCGTCGGGTCCTCGTACGAATCCGCCGCCACCACGCCGCCGGGTTTGATCACCGTGAACCGCGATCCCGACGCCTGGCCCATGCGCCGGCACAGCGCCTCGAGATCGTCCAGCCTGGCCTGCGCCAGCAGCGCCGCCACAGGCTCCATGGCCAGCCGCGCCTGCGCCCGCAGGCTCGTGTCCAGACGCTCCAGATACAGCCGCTCCAGCGACCGCGACATGTGCCACGCGATGGCGCCCAGGCTGATGAGCATGACGAGCAGGTAGGACGGATAGAGCCGCCAGACAAGCCGAACGCGCCGCACTCATTGCTCCTTGAAACGGTAGCCCACCCCGCGAACCGTCTCGATGCGCTGCGCCGCCGGCCCCAGCTTCTTGCGCAGACCCACCACCTGCACGTCCACGGAGCGGTCCGTCACGGCGTAGCCCTCGCCGTGCACCGCGTTCACGATCTGGTCGATGCCGGCCATACTCCCGACGGCGGTCACGATCTCGATTCCCTTTCCAAGACCATCGATTCACTTCAAATCCCCGTCCTTGCCATCCCCGGCAACCATGACCGGGGCGCCGACAAATCGAGTCATCGCCTTTTTACGCCGCCCGGCCTCCATGAGTTTGGCGGCTATGGATTCTGGGTCTTCCATGATCGTGTCGGCGAGCACGACGTCACATCCCGGCCCGAGGAGGAACTGGCCGCCTTCCGCGCGGCGGCCGCTGCGCGCCCCGATCTCTCCATGATCGCGCTCCAGCACAATCCGGTCGCGCCCACGATCGACTCG
>CAYYEE010000613.1:0-2828 GCA_964470775.1 uncultured Planctomycetota bacterium
GCCGCAGGCGCGCTGCACCGGGGCGAGGCGGCCCTCGGCGCGGGCGGCGGCCAGGCTTTGGCAGGCGGCGGCGCGGACAAGGAAGGAGGGGTCGGCCAAGGCCTTGGCGGCGGCTTCGGCGGCCTGGGGCTGGGGCATGAGGCCGAGGCCGGCGAGGGCGGCGGCGCGGATGCGGGGGTTGGCGTCTTCGAGCGCCTTGAGGAGGACTTCGAGGGCTTTGGCGGTTTTGTCGAGGCCCAGGGCGCGGAGGGCGAGTTCTTTGTCCGATGGGCTGCCGTGGTCAAGCGCGGCGGCGACCAGCGCGTCGCGGCCCTTGAAGGTGTACTGGGCGGCGGCGGTGAGGAGCGCGGCGCGCAGAAAGGCGTCTTCGACCGGCGGTTCGACTTCGAACGGCGCTTGAGAGCCGGCGGGCAGCAGGCTGGGCAGGGCGCGGAGCGCGGCGATGCGGACGACAGGCGCCGGGTCGGCCAGAAGGCGCCGGAGCGTGGGCAGGGCGTCTTTGCGGCCGATAAGGCTGGTGACGATGGCCACCTGGGCGCGCACGTCGCGGTCGGGCTCGGCGGCGGCTTTGAGGATGTCCTGGTAGATGCGCTCTTCGGACGGGGGCAGCGGCGCGGCCGGGGTCTGGGCCAGCGCGGCGGCGCAGCAGAGCGAGGCGTAGAGGCCCGCTAACAGACGCATAAGCGGCTCCTGTAAGTGCGAGGCGGGCGCGCGGGGCGCCCAGGGACGGCGATTAGCGGTCCGGGCCCATGTTCTTGCGCAGGCGCCACACGGCGCCGGCGATGAGGACGAGGGAGAGAATGCCCAGGGCCTGGACGTTGCGCTGCCAGACGCCATACTCGGCGAACTTGGCGCTAGAGACGCAGCCGACGACGGTGACGATGGGGTTGAAGGCGAGGATGGCCTGGGCGGCGCTTTCGCTGAGGCGGTGGCGCAGCACGACGCCGATGAGGGAGCCGACCGTGACGAGCGAGACGAGGCCGTAGGCCCAGGCCGCGGCGCGCGCGGTGGAGGAGCAGAAGGCGGAGAAGAACAGGCCGGCCGAAAGGGTGAAGAGGATGGTGGCTGCGGAGACGGCGAACATGGCCGTCAGAGAGCGCGTGTCGGAGAACATGGCCGCGAAGATGTTTTCGATGTCGGTGGCCTGGATGCCTTGGATGGCGAGGAAGACGGGCAGGGCGGCGGCGACGAGCATGAGCGAGAAGACGGCGGCGGCGGCGAGTTTGCCGATGAAGACGCTGAAGGGGCTGAGGAGGGTCATGCGGAGCATGTCGAAGGTGCGGCCCTCGATTTCGGAGGAGATGGAGCCGGCGGTAAGGCTGGGGCCAATGAGGATGATGAGGCCGATGTAGAAGGCGAGGGCGATGAGGCGGATGAGGTCGACGTTGGACTCGCCATAAGAGCCGGAGACGACGATGACGAGGCCGAGGGCGAAGACGAGGCAGGCGAAGATGGCGCGGAAGAGGTTGCCCAGGCCGGCGGTGCGGGTGCGCAGTTCGAGGAAGAAGGCGGGGTTGGACCATGCGGGGATGCTGCGCTGGCGGCGGCGGGGGTCGACCAGGAAGAAGATGCGCCGCAGGAACCGGACGCCGAATTCGGTGTCGCGGTCGATGACGCTTTGGCGCTTGCGCATGCGGCGGACGGGGCGGGCGGCGATGCGGACCATGGTGACGGCGATGAGGACGGCGCAGAGGATGGAGGTGCAGGTGAAGTAGCGCGAGAGGGCCTGGCTGGCGCCGCCTTCGGCGATGGCGGCGATGGCGGCGAAGGGGCTGAGGCTGCGGATGGCGCGCATGGCGGGCTGTCCGGCGCGCCAGGCGGGCGCCAGGAGCAGGGGCATGTGGACGGCGCCGCACAGGACGAGCAGGCCGATGTAGGAGGCGATGAGGGAGCTGAAGGAACTGCGCATGAAGCTGGAGAAGGCGAGGCCAAGCAGGCCAAAGGAGACGCCGGCGAGGAGGAGGACGAGGTAGCCCTGGAGCATCTCGGCGCCGGAGACGCCGCCGAGCAGGAAACAGGCGGCGCAGGCGGGCAGCGACAGGACCACGAGCGCGAGGAGGAAGGCTACGGCGCCGACGAGCTTTCCGATGAGGATGTGGCTGGGCCGCAGGAGGCTGTAGTAGAGCATCTCCCAGGTGTTGCGCTCCTTTTCGCCCACGATGGAGGTGGCGGAGAAGGGGGGGCTGAAGAGGGCGAGCATGAGGAGCTGGGCGGAGAGGAGGACGACGAAGAAGAGGCGGGATTCGTCGCCGGCGGCGCTGGCCACGCCCTCGGCCGGCCACATGAACAGGGCCAGGAGGGAGACGACGGCGATGTAGACCACGGCCAGCGCGAAGGCGGCGCGCGATCGGAGGGAGGTGATGAGCTCCTTGCCGATGATGGGATTGGCGATCACTTGCGGCCCTCCGCGGCGGGCTTGGCCGGGGCGGCGGCGCCGGCAGCGGCCGGGGCCGGGCGGTTGCGGCCGGTGACGCGGATGAAGACATCTTCGAGGTCGGCTTCGGCCTGGCGCATCCAGCAGACGGAATGGCCCTCGGAGACGAGGCCGCGCAGAATCTGGGCGGCTTGGGCGTCGTCGCCCTGGAAGTCGAACTGGACCAGGTTTTGGATGACCTTGACCTGGCTGACAAGGGGAATCTTCTTGAGGAACTCGGCGGCGGCGGGGGCGTTGTTGAGAAGCTCGATCTGGACCTGGCTGGCCTGGCTGACCTCGGCGAGGATTTTCTTGATGGGGCCGCAGGCGAGCAGGCGCGAGCGCTCGATGATGATGACTTCGTCGCAGACGCTGGCAAGCTCGGGGAGGATGTGGGAGGAGATGAGGACGGTCT
>CAYYEE010000614.1:0-2809 GCA_964470775.1 uncultured Planctomycetota bacterium
CTCAAGGAGATGTTCGAATGAGCGCGCCCAAGTTTGATGAAGGCCGACTGGCGCGGCTCGTCCGACGACATGATCACGCGGCCCAAGTCGCGCAGATGCCGACGCGCCCCGTCGCGGCCCGCCACCTGCAATTCGCCGATGGCCGCCACGTCCGCGTAATCCGCGTCGAACCGCACGCTGTACTCCGACCCGTTCTCGCGCACGCGGCCCGACGGCAGCGACAGAATCCCCGCCGAAATCGCCCGCGCCGCGTCCGTGCTGGTCAGCCCCGCCGACCACAGCGTGCGCCGGTTCAGCAGCACGTGCACCTCGCGCGCCGCCCCGCCCAGAATCTCCACGTTCGCCACGCCGCGAATCACCGAAAGCCGGTCCTTCAGCGCGTTGTCCGCGTAATCGTACAGGTCCTCCACCGACAGATCGCCCGTCAGCGCCAGCGTCGCCACCGCCTTGGCGTTCACGTCGAACTTCTTCACCACCGGCTTTTCCACGCCTTCGGGAAAATCGTCCAGAATGGCGTCCAGCTTCTCCCGCACGTCCATGGCCGCCACGTTCACGTCCACGCCCAGCTCAAACTCCACCTGCGTCAAACACACGTTCTCCATGCAGCTCGACGTCACGTGCTTCAGCCCGTCCACCGACGACACCGCGTCTTCGATGCGCTTGGCCACGTCCACCTCGATGTCCGACGGCGTCGCGCCCGGGTACGTGGTCTGAATCGTCACGAACGGCACGTCAATCCTGGGCATCAGCTCCAGGCCGATCTTGCGGTAGGCGTTCATGCCCAAAAACGCCAGGGCGATGATCAGGCAGCTCATCGCCACGGGCCGGCGAAGCGAAGCGTTGGAGAGAAACATCAACCACCCGCCTTCCGCACAGCCACCGGGCTGCCGTCATTCAGCAGGAACTGTCCCTGCCTCACCACCGGCGTTCCCTCGCTCAGTCCCGGCCCGCGCGCCTCCACCCACCCCTCCGTCTCCAGCCCCGTCTCGGCCGCCACCATCCTGGCCTCGTTCCCGTTCAGCACAAAGACCACCGGCTTGCCGCCGCGGAGTTGAACCGACTCGGCCGGCACGCCCAGCCCCTCGCGCTGCTCCAGCACGATAGCCATTTCCACCAGCGCGCCAGGCACGGCCAGCGAGCGGTCGCCCGGCACGTCGCATTTCACCTCGAACGTCCGCAGCGCCGTGTCCACCGTCGGGCTCTTGTACCAAATCGTGAACTCGCCCAGCGCCTTGCCGCCCACGGTCAGCCGCGCCTTGGTCTGGCCCGGCTTCACCAGCGGGTAGAACTGGCCCGGCGCTTGCGCCGACGCCTCGAGCTGGCGCACGTCGTCTATGCGGATCACGGCCTTGCCCCTCTCGCCGTTCTCCCCCGGCTCGGCCATGCGCTTGCTCACCACGCCGTCAATCGGCGCCACGGCCACCGAATCGCGCAGTTCCTTTTCCGCGATGGCCACCGCGCTCTCGGCCCGCCGCTCCTCCTCCTGGGCCAGGGCGATCTGCGCCCCCGCCAGCTTGGCCAGCGCCTGCTTCTGCTCATACTCCGACAGCTTCTCGTCAAACACGTCCTGGCTCACCACCTTGGTTTCCAGCAGGTTCTTATAGCGCTCGAAGTCCGCCTTGGCCTTGCGCAGCTCCGCCTCCACCTTCTCCGCGTTGGCCTGCATCTCCAGGCGCGTGCACCGGCGCACGCTCAAAGCGCGCCGGCTCATCTCCAGCGCCTGCTCCAGCTTCACGCTGTCCGTCCGGAACAAGCGCGTTTTGCCCGCCTCCACCGGGTGGCCCTCGCGCACGAAAATCTCTTCCAGCACGCCCTCGATGCGCGGCGACACCAGCGCGAAGTTCTTGCTCTTCAGCGTGCCCTGCGTCATCACAACGCTCTCGAAGCGCATGCGCCGCGCCTTCTCCGCCACCACGGGCGTCGGCCGCCGCGCCGCCTTGGGCGCGCCGGCTTTCGCCTCCACGCCCGCCGCCTCCGGCGCCTGCGTCCTGGCCCCGGCCCGGCTGGCCGCGTACAACGCCGCCGCGCCGCACACCACCACCGCCGCCAAACCGATCTTCCACGCTGTCGCCATCGCGCTTTCCCGATCAACTAAACCTTGCCGCCTCGAACCCGCCCGCTACAACTCCTCCGCCATCCGCAACATCTCCTGCAGCACCTGCTCGCGCAAGCCAGCGTCGAGCGGCAGAACCTTCAAAAGCCCCATCATCTTCATCCCGTCCACCGCCAGCGCAATCACCCACGCGCGCACCACATTCCCCCCGCTGGCCCTCAACCGCTCCAGCATCCGCCGGTACGCCTCCTGCACCGGCTCCATCATCTTCGGGTTCGGGTCATGCGCAAACACCGCCATCAACGCCGCCATCAACCGCTCCCGCTTGCCGAAGTGCTTCGTGAACGCCAGAATGTGCGCCTTCAAATCCCGCGACCGGCCCTCTGGCAACTTGGCCAGTTCCGCCTCCCGTTCCGACTCGAACTCCCGCACCAGCCTCTCCACCATCCCCTTCAGCAGGTCCTCCTTGCTCGGAAAATGGTAGATCAGCCCCCCCTTGCTCACCCCGGCCTTGGCGGCCACCGCGTCCAGCGTCATATGGACGGCGCCCGTCTCGGCCACAACCGCCTGAGCCGCGTCCAGGATGCTCTCCCTCGCGTTGCTCCGGCCCATGTCGCTCCTCCAACCCGCCTGACCCGTTCCGCGCCCCCACACCTTAACTATACCGACTAGTCGGTATAGTGTCAAGGGAAAGTCCGCCACGGGGTGCAGATACTCAGAGTAGGCAGAAAAACCTTGACTTTTCTTTTTGCGCGT
>CAYYEE010000615.1:0-2806 GCA_964470775.1 uncultured Planctomycetota bacterium
CCACAATCACGTCCGCCATGGCCATCCCACCGTCAGCCTCCACCGGCTGCAGACGCAGCGGCCATCCCTGCATGCCCTCCGCCGACAGCGCGCGCCACCAGCCCTGCCACTCCCCCGCGGCCGCGCCCGACGCCAGCCCCACCGCGTCAAACGCAGCGCCTCCGCCCGCCGCCGGCGCCAGCGCCAAGGCCACGAACCCGGCCTGGCCGCGCGCCCTGGCCGCCAGCCTCAGCCCCAGCGACCTCGCCAGCGCCTCCCCCGCCGCGCCCGAAAGGTCCAGCCCCCACGCCCCCGCCGCCAGCGCGTCCGCCGGACACCGCGCCAGCAGCGACAAGTCCCCCTTCGGCTGCGCCTCCAGCCACGCCTCCAACACACTCCCCTTGATCGCCGCCGCCTTCGCGCTCACAAACACCTCTGCGCGCCCCATCTCCACTTCAAACGTCATCCGCTCCACCTGCCGCGCCAGCCACACCGCCGCGTCCAGCTCCACCTGCGCCGCGCGCAAGCTCCCCCGCGTGTCCTGCCCATCCATCACCCCCTCCGCCTCCATCATCCGCGCCTTCATCGCCGCCAGCTCCCGGCTCAGCCCCGGCTCGTGCGCCGCCATCAACTTGGCCACGTCCACCGCCGCGCTGATCTGACCCGGCCCATCGGCCAGCCCCCCTTGCGCCAGCCACGCCGCCAGCGCCCCGCATCTCTCGCCCCCCGCCTCGCCCCCGCGGAACGCCCACCCCCCGACACCCTCCGCCCCCGCCGGCGCCTTCGGCCCCGCCGGCCACGCCACACGCCAAGCCGCCCCACCCTCTGCCGCCAGGCAAAGCACATACGCCACAGGCGCATCCCACGCCTCCGCGCCCAAAGAGCCCGCCAACTCCCTCTCGGCCGCGTCCGCCCCCTCGGCTCCCGAAACCGCGGCCACGGTGTCCCGCAACGCCCCCCAGGCCGCCTTCGCACCACGCAGCTCCACCACAGCCAGCGCGCCCTGGGGCAGCGCCTCCCTCTCCGCCGCCAGCGCCGCCCAACCCGCCGCCAGCCACAATACCAGCATGGCCCTCATGCCATTGGCCCGCTAATCATGAAGTAGCCCACATTCAAACTCCCCTCGCGCAACGTCAGCTTCACCGTGTGCTTGCCGCCGTCCAGCAGCGTATTGAACTCCGGCACACGCGGGAAACGCCCCGACGCCTGCTTGTGCTCGATGGTCGTCAAAACCTCGCCGTCAATCGCCACGTCGAACCGGCACATCCCCTCCACGTAATCCAGCGCCACCCCGGCGCGGAACATGCGGCCTGTCCACGCAATCGAGTCGCCCGCGGTCCGCGTCCGCATCAAACCCCTGCGATATGGGAAGGGCCACGTGGTCCGATCCGGCCACTCCGCGCGAATGGGGTACGTCCCGTCAAACGCCGTGAAGCGGTCATCCGTCAGCGTCCAGCCCTTGCCCTCCGCGCGGCAATCCCTCGCCGCGACCAAGCGCGCGCCGTCATACTCCGGCGTGCGCCAATACAGCGGCTTGCCGCGGCCGTTGCGCCGCGCCGGCGCGCCGTCCGCCTCGCGCCACAAGCGGCCCATCAGCCGCGCAATCTGCTCCGCGTAGACCGCGTGCCCCTAGTCCGTCGGGTGCACCCCGTCCACCCACAAGTCGTCGTTCGTGGCCCGGCCCGACTGAATCAGCCTCCGCTTGTGCGCGCCCACGTCCACCACGTGCAGCCCAAAGTCGCCCGCGATGCGTCGCGTCACCAACTCCGCCTGCGTGTCCAACCGGCTGCCGCTGATCAGCAGCACAATCCCCATCTGGGGATTGCTCCGCCACGCCTTGCGGAAGATCGCCTCGTGCGCCGCCTGCATCGTGGCCTGCGGCGTCGAGCTGTCGTTGATGGCGAACTCCACGAACACCAAGTCCGGCCCGTGCGACAGCGCGTGCTCCTCGAACCGGTACGCCCCAGCCACCGACCCTGTCCCGCCATAGCCCCCGTTCACGCACCTCACCTTCACGCCCTTCAGCCGGCGCCGGAACCAATCCCCGGCCAGCGCTCGATAGCTCCTGGTCTCGATATCGCTGCTGTTGCCGCCCCAGGTGATCGACCCGCCAAAGAACGCCACGGTCACGTCCTGGCCCTTCTCGGCCTTGCGCCGCAAAGCCGCCAGCGGATTGCGCGGTTCGCTCATGTTTCACTCCTCCTAAGAATGCGTTATTATATCTCCGCCTCCGCGGCGCCGGACAATGTCCGCGGCCGCTTGTCCCCCCAGTCTCAAGAGAGAGCCTTGATCCGCCCATGACTGAGCCCATCCGCCTCTGGCCCGCCGACGCGCCCGGCTGCGACCCGTCCCTCTGCCCCGAGCCTCCCGTCCTCGTCCCCTATCTCGTCCAAAGCGGCAAACCCCGCGGCCTTGTCATCGTGTGCCCAGGCGGCGGCTACAGCCACCGCGCCGCCCACGAAGGCGAACCCGTAGCCCAGCGCTTCAACAAGGCCGGCATCCACGCCGCCGTGGTTCACTACCGCGTCTCCCCCTGCCGCCATCCCGCCCCCCTGCTCGACGCCCAGCGCGCCATCCGCCTCGTCCGCCACAATGCCGCCGAGTGGAACGTGCTCCCCGACCACGTCGCCATCCTCGGCTTCTCCGCGGGCGGCCACCTCGCCTCCTCCGCCGCCGTCCACTTCGACGCCGGCGCCCCGGCCTCGCCCGACCCCATTGAGCGCCACAGCAGCCGCCCCAACGCCGCCGTCCTCTGCTACCCCGTCATCTCCTTCGTCAACTACTTTCACGCTGGCTCCGTGCGCAACCTGCTCGGCGAAGCCCCGTC
>CAYYEE010000616.1:0-2803 GCA_964470775.1 uncultured Planctomycetota bacterium
TGGTGGGGGGGGGGTGGGGGGGGGGGGGGGGTGTGGGTGGGGGGGGGGGGGGGGCGGGCCGTCGCGGGGGACGATCTGGGGGGAGGGGGGGGGGGGAGGGGGGAGGCGGGTGGCGGAGGCGCCGGCGGTGGAGGGGTATGCGGAGGTGAGGGGGGAGTGAGGGGGCAACCGGAGGGCGGCGACGGCGGCGCAAGCCACGGAGGACACGGAGAACAGAAGGCAGGAGAAACGGCGAACGGAAAACGGCGAGCAGCCACAGATGAGCACAGATGGACACAGATACGGCTGACGGAAACCGCGGGCTCACGCGAAGGCGCTGAGGACGACAAGGACGGCGGAGCCGACGAAGACAACCAAAACGGCAAGGACGACGAGGACGGTAAGGACGATCCGTTGAGGGGGCGGGAGACGCGTGTCTTGGTGTTGTCTTGACCGGGTGTGGGGGTTGGCCTAGACTGTTGGCGGAGTCGCGGCGGAGGCGGTCCGCGAGGCGGCGTGGGCGGAGGCGAGGGACGGTATGGTGAGGATCCATGCCCCGTTTCATGGGGCGGTGTTGTGCCATCGGCACGGGCGGGTGACGAGCGAGGGGCTGGTGGTGGCGGTGGAGGGGGAGGCGCCGCTGGATTATGCGGTGACGGTGAACGGGGCGCCAGCGCGGCGGGCGGGGACGCGGTTCTACGCGGAGGCGACGCTGCGGGGGCGGGAGACGGAGATCGAGGCGGTGTGCCGGGGGCCGCTGGGCGAGGGGAGGCACGCTGTGCGGGTGGTGTGGGACCGGTATTCGCGGCCGCGCTATCGGTTCTCGATTGATGATAACAGTTTCTTTTTGCGGGATATTGCGTTCCGCAAGTACCGCAGTCTGTTCGATTGCTTCTACCTGAAGGCGTTGCGGGAGCTGAACCGAAAGTATGGGGCGAAGTTCAGCTTGAATTGCTATTTCACGACAGGGGCGGAGTTTTCTCTGCCGCAGTTCCCGGATTGCTACAAGGGGGAGTGGGCGGACAACGCGGATTGGCTGAAGCTGTCGTTTCACGCCTATGCGAACGAGCCGGACCGGCCGTATCAGTACACGCCGCCGGAAAAGCTGGCGTATGACTGGGACCTGGTGGCGAACGAGATTCTGCGGTTCGCGGGGGAGAGGACGTGGGCGACGCCGACGGTGATTCACTGGGGGATGGTTCAGCCGGAGACGCTGCCGATGCTGCGGCGGCGGGGGGTGCGGGTGTTGAGCGGGTTCTACGCGACGGGGCACGGGTATGATGTGAATTACTTTTTGGACGATACGCGGTCGGAGTACATGATGCGGCACGACGCGCTGATGGACTTTGAGAGCGGGATCGTGTTTTCGCTGGCGGACATTACGTGCAACAACGTGCCGGTGGACAAGGTTCGGCCGCTGCTGGAGGGGAAGGCCGCGAATCCGGACACGGCGGAGATTATGGACCTGTTTACGCATGAGCAGTATTTCTGGCCGTTCTATCCGCACTATGTGCCGGATCACGTGGAGCGGCTGGAGGCGGCGATCGGGTTCTGCGCGGAGCGGGGGTATGAGCCGGTGTGGTTGCACGAGGGGTTTTTGGGCGTTGAGGAGTAATCCCCTGGCGCGGGTCTTGTGCCCGCCGGGAGCATGAGCATGGATCACAAGGTGAGTGTCGTTGTTCCGCTGCTGAACGAGGCGGAGAACGTGGAGCCGTTCTTCGAGGAGATTCGGGCGGTGGCGGACCAGGACGGACGGATTCACGAGATCATCTTTGTGGACGACGGGAGCACGGACGGGACGTTCGAGAAGCTCCGGGAACTGGCCAAGCGCGACTCGCGGTTGATCGCGATTCAGTTGCGGCGGAATTTTGGGCAGTCGGCGGCGATGGCGGCGGGGTTTGACCGGGCGACAGGGGATGTGATCTGCCCGATGGACGGGGACCGGCAGAATGACCCGGCGGATATCCCGGCGCTGCTGGCGAAGCTGGACGAGGGGTTTGACGTGGTGAGCGGCTGGCGCAAGGACCGGAAGGATACGTGGGTGACGCGGACGCTGCCGTCGGTGTTGGCGAACCGGCTTATCAGCAAGATCACGTCCGTAAAGCTGCACGATTACGGTTGCGCGTTGAAGGCGTATCGCGCGGAGGTGATCAAGGGGATTCGGCTGTACGGGGAGATGCACCGGTTTATTCCTTCGCTGGCGAGCTGGATGGGGGTGCGGGTGGCGGAGATGCCGGTGAATCACCGTCCGCGCGTGGCGGGGAAAAGCAAGTATGGGCTGGGGCGGACAATCCGGGTGATCCTGGATTTGATCAATGTGAAGTTCCTGCTGAGCTATTCGACGCGGCCGATTCAGGTGTTTGGGAAGTTCGGGCTGTACTCGATGATCGCGGGGCTGGCGTCGGGGCTGGCGACGGTGGCGATGTGGGTGTTCCCCATCTGGAAGGGGGAGGACGGGAAGTGGGGGACGGTGGATATGACGGGGAATCCGTTTTTTTTGCTGACGTTTCTGTTCCTGCTGGTGGGGTTTCAGTTGATCTCGATCGGGTTGTTGGGGGAGATCAATATTCGGACGTATTTCGAGTCGCAGAATAAGCCGATTTATGCGATTCGGGAGGTGGTAGGGGGCGGTGGGAAGCAGGCGAGGCGGAGCGGCCAGAAGGGGACGGAAAGAACGGAAGGGACGGAGGAACGGCGAGGGCGGACGAACCGCCAAGGACGCCAAGGCGACGGGGACGGCGACGACAGATAACCACGAAGGACGCGAAGGGCACGAAGAACGCCGGGGATGAAGGGGAACGGCAACGACGAACGGCGGGGGGCG
>CAYYEE010000617.1:0-2800 GCA_964470775.1 uncultured Planctomycetota bacterium
CCCCAGCACCTCGGCCCCGTGGGGCGCGCCCGCGTCGCAGAGAGCCGAGGCGATGGCCGCGGCCTCCTCCTCCGCGGCCTTGTCGGTCTTGGCCTCGCACACAATGCGCGCCAGCCGCGTAAACGGCGGATAGCCGAACTCCTTGCGGTGGACCAGCTCCATGGCCGCGAACGCCGCGTAATCATGCGCCGCGGCCGCGCGGATGCAGGGGTGGTTGGGGCTGAAGGTCTGCACGAACACGATGCCGCCCTTGGGCCCGCGCCCCGCGCGCCCGGCCACCTGCGCCAGCAACTGGAAGCACCTCTCCGCCGCGCGGAAGTCCGGCATGTTCAGCGCCGTGTCCGCGTTGATCACGCCCACCACGGTCACATTGGGGAAGTCCAGCCCTTTGGCGATCATCTGCGTGCCCAGCAGGATGTCCGCCTCGCCCGACTGCACGCGGTCCAGCGCTTCGCGGTGCTTGCCGCGTCCGCGCATGGTGTCCGTGTCCATGCGCACGATGACCCGGCCCGGGAACATCTTGGCCAGGCTATCCTCGGCGCGCTGCGTGCCTAGCCCCGTCTGCTTGATGTTCGGCTGTCCGCACGCGGGGCATTTCTCCGGCGGCGGCTCCTCGTGCAGGCAGTAGTGGCAGCGCGCCAGGTTCACGGTGCGGTGATAGGTCAGCGCCGCGTCGCACTGGTGGCACTTCAGCACAAAGCCGCACTTGGGGCACTGGATGCTGGTGGCGAACCCGCGCCGGTTGAGGAACAGGATCACCTGCTCGCGCCGCTCCAGGGCCGAGTTCACGGCGCGGCGCAGCCGGCCGCCCAGCACCACGCGGCCTTTGCTTTCCTGCATTTCCACGCCCAGGTCCACGATCTCCACCGGCGGCATGGGCAGGTTGTTGATCCGGCGCGGCAGTTCTACCTTCTCGTACTTGCCGGTCATGGCGTTGCGCCACGTCTCCAGCGACGGCGTGGCCGAGCCGAGCAACGCCAGCGCGCCTTCGCGGCTGGCGCGGCACACGGCCACGTCGCGGGCGTGATAGCGCGGCGTGATGTCCTGCTTGAAAGACCCCTCGTGCTCTTCGTCCACGATGATGAGCCCCAACGCGGGCAGGGGCGCGAAAACGGCCGAGCGCGCGCCGATGACGACGTCGATCTTGCCCGAACGGATGGCCAGCCATTGCGCCCGGCGTTCGCGGCTGGTCAGCCCGCTGTGCAGCACAGCCACGCGGTCGAAGCGCTCGCGGAAGCGGCGCACCGTCTGCGGTGTCAGGGCGATCTCCGGCACCAGCACAATGCCTTGCCGGGCCGCGCGCACCGTGTGTTCCAGCACGCGCAGATACACCTCGGTCTTGCCGCTGCCGGTCACGCCGTGCAGCAGCACGGTGTGAAAGGCGCGCGCCTCCACGCGCGGCAGGATGCGGTCCAGCGCGGCCTTTTGGTCTTCGGTCAAAGCCGGCGGCTGGCGGCGCGTCACCTCGAGCCCGTCAAAGGGGTTCACCGCGGTCTGCACGCGGCGGCGCCGGATGTGGCCGGCCTTTTCCAGCGCGGCGATGACGGAGGAGTCCACTTCGGCCTGGCGGCACAACGAGCTTTGCGCCATCTCGTCCGGCGTGTCGGCCAGGATGCGCAGGGCGCGCGCCTGGCGCGGGGCGCGTTTGGCGGCGGCCGCGGCGTGCTCGCGCAGTTCGGCCGGGGGGCGCAACGCCTGGACGTAGACGGTGTAGCCCGGGTCTTCGTCCGCGTCCACCGACGCGGGCAGCACCGCGGCCAGGGCCTCGCCCCACGCGCACGCGTAGTAGCCGGCCATCCACCTCGCCAGGGACAACATGCGGTTGTCGAGCAGCGGCTCGCGGTCAAGGACGCCTTCGACGTCCTTGAGCCGGTCCAGCGGCAGGGGGGAGCGCGTGGTCAGCTCGACGCAAACGCCGGGCAGAAGGCCCTGGCGGCCAAAAGGCACGCGCACCCGGGCGCCGGGCAGGATGGCGCCGCGGAGCGGGGGGGGGATGTGGTAGTGGAACAGCTTGTCAAGGGGAACGTTGAGGGCTACGGCGGCGATGTGCGGAGCGGAGCTGTTCACAGCGCTGCCCTCTCGGCAGCCCACCGGCGAGGCGCAGCCTTACTTGCCCCCCGCAAAGAAGTCGTCGAGGAAGCTCGTGTCCACCTTGCCCTCGATGAAGCGCGAATGGCCGAAGATGGCGCGGAAGAGGGGGATAGTGGTCTTGATGCCTTCGATGATGAACTCGTCCAGAGCCCGCCGCATGACGGCGATGGCTTCCTCGCGGTTGCGTCCCCACACGATGAGCTTGGCCAGCAGCGGATCGTACTGCGGCGGGACCTTGTAGCCGTTGTAAATGTGGGTGTCCAGCCGGACGCCGGCGCCGCCGGGCGGGCTGAAGAACTCGATCTTGCCCGGACACGGCCGGAAGCCGTCCTCGGGGTCTTCGGCGTTGATGCGGCACTCGATGGAGACGCCATGGAAGGGGATGTCCTTCTGGCGGTAGGGGAGGCGGCCGCCCGCGGCGATGCGGAACTGCTCCTTGACCAGGTCGATGCCCGTCACCATCTCCGTCACCGGGTGTTCCACCTGGAGCCGCGCGTTGAACTCGTTGAAGGTGTAGCCGCCTTTGCGGTCCACCAGGAACTCCACCGTGCCCGCGTTGGTGTAGTTCACGGAACTGGCGATCTTGATGGCCGCGCGGCAGATCTCGAACTGCGTCTTGGAGCTCAGGCCAGGCGGCGGCGACTCCTCGATGAGTTTCTGGTGGCGGCGCTGCAGGCTGCAATCGCGCTCGAACAGGTGGACGACGTTG
>CAYYEE010000618.1:0-2798 GCA_964470775.1 uncultured Planctomycetota bacterium
CCTGGCGCACGACCTCGAGGGCGTTGGCGATGAAGCTGAGAAAGCGGTCGGGCTTGACGCCGTTGCGGAGCAGGAGGTTGAGGCCGCCGATGATGCGCTCGTTGGCGGAGAACTTGTCCACCAGGCCGCGCACGCCGCGGCTGGCGCTGTCGCGCAGGGTGGGGGAGACGAGGCGGCCGGGCAGGACGGCGAAGTAGCGTTCGAGGTAGGCGCGGTCGAGGTGCGGGCCGCATTCCTTCCAGAGGGCGGGGGCGATCTCCTTGTTGAGGAGCTCGCGGGCGGCGGCTTCGGCGTCCGTGCCGGCGAGGTCGCAGAAATACTGCACGCCCCGCAGACGGCCTTGGACGGCGAGGCAGCAGTGGAGCCCGTTGTGGGCGAACAGCTTGACCCGGTCGCGGGCGTGGAACTCGGCTTCGCTGACGAATTGGAAGGCGTCGCTGTGGAAGGCGGTGGCGTCGTACTCGCGATTCGAGAGGGGCATGCCGTAGAACTCTTCGGCGACGATGCCCCAGGCGATGCCGGGCGCGGCGGGGACGTAGAGGGGGGCGGGGTGTTCTTCGAGGCGGCACATGCGGCCCATGACGGTGTCGAGGAAGTGGACGTTCTCCGGGGTGCGGTTGCGCCACGACTCGGTGACGCCTTCTCCGTTTTCGGCGCAGAGGATATAGACGTTGTCCTTGCGGTCTTTCAGGCGCTCGACCAGGTAGCCGGCCGCGCTTTCGAAGTTGCGAATGCCGACGGCGGTGAAGAAGACGCGGGCCTGGCGGATGCGGTCGCGGATGGCGGCGTCCTGGGCCGGGTCGTCAATGAGGAACGCCTCGACGTCCTTGACCTGGGTGGGGACGATCTCCTTGCCCGCGATGTTGACGGTGTAGGCGCCGGTCTTCTGAATGGCGCCGATGAAGTCGGCCTTGAACTTGACGTCGAGGAAGGTGAGGTCGTATTCGCTGCGCAGTTCGGGGCCGAAGAAGCCGCAGGACAAGCCGCCTGCGCCCATGATGACGATGCGGTCGCGCATGAGAAAGGACTCCGTGAAAAGACGGCAACCAAGACAAGGACAACAAGGACCGACGGCCGCAACGGGATGGACCGAGGCGGCGGCCAGTGATTAGTCTCGGAAATTGGCGCGCCAGTTTCCGAGACTAATCGCAGGCAACCCGCAACACGAACGCGCCTCAAGCCAGCAGGGTGTGTCAGAAGCGCTTGCTTGCGGGAATAGACGCGCATTTCCGCAAGCAAGCGCTACGTCTTGTAGACCTTGCTCGGGTCGAAGACGCGCTCTTCGACCACGCGGAACTCGCCGGCGGCCTGGTCGTACTCGCGGTAGTAGCAGGAGAAGTAGCCTTCGTGGCAGGCGGCGGTGAGCTGCTCGACTTCGAGGACGAGGGAGTCCATGTTGCAGTTGACGAAGACGCGCTTGACGATTTGAAAGTGTCCGCTGCTTTCGCCCTTGAGGGCGACGCGTCCGCGGGAACGGCTGTAGGTGTGGACCTTGCCGGTTTCGAGGGTCTTGCGCAGGGCTTCCTCGTTCATGAAGCAGAGCACGAGGGGGCGGCGAGTCTTGACGTCGGCCACGACGAGGGGGATGAGACCATCCGCGCCGAACTTCACCTTCTTGAGCAGATCGAGGTTCATCTGGCGGCTCCGGGGCAAGGGCAAAAGGACAGCCACGGCGACAAGGACGGCAAGAGCGGCGGCGACGGCGGGGACGTGGCTCTAGCCGACGCGGATGAGGTCCAGACGGTTGCGGTATTTCTCGGTCATCCTCTGGCGCAATTGCGGGACCGCGGATAGATCGGGACTGGCCTGGACAAGCTCGAAGGCGTCGTGGCGAGCCACGCGAAGCAGCTCCACGTCGCCTATGATATCGCCGATGCGGATTTCGGGCAAGCCGTGCTGGCGCACGCCGAAGAATTCGCCGGGTCCGCGCAGGCGCAGGTCTTCTTCGGCGATGCGGAATCCGTCGGTGGTGGACGCGATGATTTCGAGGCGGCGCAGCGCGTCGGCGGAGGGGTTTTCGGCCAGAAGGATGAACCATGCCTGGGCGGTGTGGGCCCCGCGTCCGACGCGTCCGCGCAACTGGTGGAGCTGGGCCAAGCCGAAGCGTTCGGCGTGCTCGACCAGCATGACCGAGGCGTTGGGGATGTCCACGCCGACTTCGATGACGATCGTGGAGACCAGGGCCTGGAGCCGGCCGGCGCGGAAGTCGTCCATGACCTTGTTCTTCTCGTCGGGCTTCATGCGGCCGTGGAGCAGGCCCACGCGGAAGCCGTGCAGCTCGCCGGCGCGCAGGCGTTCGGACGCCTCGGTGGCGGCTTGGAGATCGACTTTCTCGGATTCCTCGACGAGGGGATAGACGATGAAGGCTTGCTCGCCCGCGGCCAGGCGCTTGCGGATGAAGTCGTAGACCTTGGCGCGGTTTTCGCCGGGCCCCCATTTGGTCTTGACCGGCCGGCGGCCGGGAGGCATTTCGTCGAGGATGGAGACGTCGAGGTCCCCGAACACGGTGAGGCTGAGAGTGCGGGGGATGGGGGTGGCGGTCATGACGAGCACGTCAGGGTGGCGGCCTTTCTGGCGCAAAGCGCCGCGCTGGAGCACGCCGAACTTGTGCTGCTCGTCGACGACGATGAGGCCGAGACGCTGGAACTCGACGCCGGGCTGGACCAGGGCGTGGGTGCCGATGGCGATGTCCACTTCGCCGCGCGCGAGGCGGCCCAGCGCGGCGAGGCGCGTGGCGCTGGACCGGCCGCCGGTGATGAGCTCTATGCGCACGCGGCTGTCGGCGAGATAGCGGGCAA
>CAYYEE010000619.1:0-2786 GCA_964470775.1 uncultured Planctomycetota bacterium
GGAAATGCAAGGCATTTCCAAAACACCACACTAGGCCGTGCCGCGGTCCACAAACTCCATGCGCAGACGGACGCGCGTCTCGGGTTCGCCAGTCTCGATGCGGCGGAGCAGTTCCTCGACGGCCGCGGCGCCGATGCTGGCCGGGTCCACGCGCCACGTGGAGGGCGGAACGCTGCTATGGCGGGGGCCTTCGAGATCGCACATGCCAATGACGCCGATGTCACGTCCGAGGATCAGGCCGGTTTGGTTGATGGCGTTGATGAGGCGGAGGGCGCGGGTGTCGCTGGTGGCGAAGACGGCCAGGGGGCGCCAGTCGCGGGGCTTGCGGCGGGGCAGGCCGTAGGTTTCGGGGCCGGGCGGCGGGGTTTCGGGCGGGTCGGGGATGGTATCGGGTGAGGCGCCTCCGAAGAGGGCCGCGGCCTCTTGGACAAAGGCGGCGCGCGCCTGGAGCATGGGCCAGCCGCTGCCGAGCCGGACTTCGTCGGCTTCGGCTTCGAGCGCGGGGTTCCAGTAGCAGGCGACGCGCTCGTAACCGCGCTGGCGGAAGAGGCGGGCGGTCTGGCGAGCCATCTCGCGGTAATCGGGGGCTACGGTGGACAGACCGGGAACGGTTTCTTCCCGGTTGAAGAGCGCGGCGGGCCGGCCGGCGGCAGCGAGGCGGCGCATGGCGCTCAAGGGCGCAAGCTGATCGAAGACGATGCCCGCGACCCATTCTTCCTGAACCAGGTCCAACATGCGCTGCTCAAAGGCGGCTTCGTCCACGCGGTGGTGGACGAACCGGTAGCCGTGGTTGGAGATGGCGTCCTGCGCGCCTTGGATCATGTCCAGGGCGAAGTTGTCGATGGCGTTGCGCGGCCGCAAGGGGCGAAAGAGGCAAGCGAGGGTGGTGGGTTTGGTAGCGGTGGGAGGGGGCTCGCGGCGGGCCACGATGGTGCCTTTGCCGCTGGCATGGCATACGACGAGTCTCTGGCGCTCCAGCTCTTTGATGCCTTTGAGGGCGGTGCCGGGGCTGACGCCGAACTCGAGGCTGATCTTGCGGACTGAGGGGAAACGCGTGCCCACGGGATAGCGGCCCTGGCGGATGCGGGCGCGCAGTTCACCGACCAGTGAGGCGTGCTTGGAGGCGCCGGCTCTTCCAACTTCCATTGTTCCAGGGGAGGGCATGGCTGGGTCCAAGTTGATATATATCATCCTCGTTTGAATTATATCGTCATAGGGGGTGATGTCAAGGGAAAGTGGGGGCAACGGGAAAGGGATGGGGATGAAAGAGGACGATGATGACGGCGGCAAGGGGCTGGGGTTGGGGGCGCGCGAGGGGGCGCATGGTTTATAATGGCCGGCCTTGGGAACGGGAAGCGGCGCCAGAGGTGGAGGGTTATGCGGAAACCGATTACGGCATTGCGGGCGGAGTGTGTCGAGGGGCGTGTGGAGTTGAGTTGGTACAAGTCCACACCTTTTATGGGTGAGGCGCACGCGCCGGAATTCGCTTCGTTCCGCATTCTGCGTCGCGAGGAACCGGGATTCGTGTTTGGGTCGGACTATGCGGAGTTCTTTTTGGGGCTTTCGGCGCAGGGGGCGGTGAAAGTCTACGACGGTCCGCTGCCGGCCAGCAATGGGCGCAAATTCCGTTGGGTGGACGAGTCTGTTCAGCCGTCCAGGACGTACTGCTACTTTGTCGCTACGGCCACGAGCCCGCCTGTAGGGCCGGCGCCGGTCCGCGCGCGGGACCCCGAGGTGTGTTGGAGCTATGCCGCGTTGCAGGAGCGGCTGGGGCGGCTGGCGGAGCGATACAGGGGGCTGGTGAAGCTGGGGGTCTGTGGCCAGAGCGCGGGGGGGCGGGACATTCCGCGGCTGGTGGTGGGCCGGCGCGGTCCGGCGCTGGGTTTGGTGGGGTTGATCCATCCCGGCGAGTCTGGGCCGGAGCTGATTGTGCCGGCGCTGGAGGAGCTTCTGGAGCGGGCGCCGGAGGTGTTTCGCAACGCGCGGGTGGTGGCGGCGCCGGCGGTGAGCGTGGACGGGAGGGAGGCGATGGCGCGGGGGACGCCGTGGTATCTGCGGACGACGGCGCAAGGAGTGGACCTGAACCGCAACTTTCCTGTGGACTGGGACCAGACGGACCTGGGTTATGGGCTGGATTCGTCGGACCCGAGTTCGGCCACGTGGCGCGGCCCCGCGGCGGGCAGCGCGGCGGAGACGCGGGCGGTGATGGAGGCGTTCCGGCGCTATCCGCCTTCCGTCGTCTTCAGCTTTCATTGTCTGGCGAGTGTGTGCGGATTGCCGGCGTTGTGCGCGCGCCGGGGCGCGGGGGACAATCGTTACCTGGCGGCGTGCCGGCGCGCGGCGGAGACGTACGGCCGGGGGCTGTTCCCCAATCTGGCGCCGGCGGAGGAGTGGATGAAGCCTGGCGCCCGGGCGGGTTCGCTGCCGGCGTGGATTCACGCGGAGTTCGGCGCGCCGGCATTTGACCTGGAGGGCGGCATTGGCGATGATGAGCGGCCGTGGGCCACGGACCGAACGGACCGCGCTTGCCTGGAGCAGTGGCGCCGCCGCCACGCGAGGGCGATCGAGGCGACGCTGCGGGAGATGGGCTGACGAGATAGTGCAGTGTTTCAGAAATAGCTTTGCTATCTCTGAAACACTGCATGACACAAACCCGGCGCTTGACGCGTCTAAAGTATCGAGTTAGCCCGCCCTGTGGAGTTTCGGAAATGCAAGGCATTTCCGAAACTCCACACTAGCAGCCTGTTGAAAATGTCGCGTCTGTTCCGGGGACACGTTGCGATCCC
>CAYYEE010000620.1:0-2784 GCA_964470775.1 uncultured Planctomycetota bacterium
CGGCGCAGGCCCCAGCCGGAAAACCCCCGGCGCCACCTCCCCCTCCACGCCCGGTTCGAGACTCTGCACAATCGCCCGCGCCCCGCTCCGCCGCGCCGCCTCCATCAACAGCGCCTCCGCCCGCCCCGCCGCCACCTGCGCCGCCGACCCCAGCGTCATGAACACCGGCGCCTCCCCAGCCTCGAAGAACCGCTCCAGCGCCCCAGACGGCGCCCAAGGCCGCGACTCCTCCAACCCCAGCCACCCGCACAACCGATGCCGCCCGTCCCATCCCCCCGGCGCGGGCCACAAAGCCGGACTCGCCGCCACCAGATTCAGCCGGTCCGAGAACCACACCTCCGGCGCTATGAACCGGAAAGGCCGCAGCCCCGCCCCGCGCCAGACCTTCTGCGCATGCGACAGCGCCAGCCGGTCCACCAGCGCCCGCATCACCTTCCACGCCATCCGGTTCCACAGCGGCCCCCAGTTGGGGAACCCATGCGGCGGACACTGGTCCGTCAAAATCATCCCCGGCCAGAACGTCACCGACGCGTGCGCCCGGCCCAGCCGCAACGCCTGCGCCTTCAGCGCAAACACCGCAAAGTGCCCCACCACCACGTCGCACGTCTCGCACAACCTCCGCGCCGCCGACGTCATCGCGTCCACGTGCCCCAGCAACATCTCCTCGATAAACACATTCACCGCCCGGGGAAAAGCCGCGCCCCCACCCGCCCGCCGCGTGAACCGGCGAAGGTCCACCACGCCAGGCTCCTGAACCGGCTCGAACGGCACGCCCAGCGACTGGCAAAGCCCCGACCAGTCCCGCCCATCCACCGCCGTCGCCGCCAGCGCCACCTCGTGGCCAGCCCGCTTCAGCGCCTTCGCCAGCGCGACGAACGGCCGGATATCCCCAGCCGATCCCCACGTCTGCAAACCCACCCGCATAACCCCTCCCGGCCTCGCCGCCTCAGCCACAGACCCTCGCCACACCCCCCACACCGCGCGCCTCCCCCCTGCCCCGCCGTCCCTGCCGCCCTTGCCGTCCTTGCCGTCCTTGCCGTCCCCGTCGCCTTATCGCCCTCCGCGCCTCTCCGCTCGCCACTGGTCCCCGTCGGGGTCGGAGTCGGCATCGGGATCGACCCTCAATCCCGTCTCGCGTCCCCTCGATACCGACTCCGATTTCACCTCGTCTGTCCTCGTCATCCGCGGTCGCCGCTCGCCGCATCTGTGTCCATCTGTGTTATCTGTGGCCCTTTGCCGTTGGCCGTTCGCCGTCCTCTGCGCCTTTGCGGGAGTTCGTCGTTCTGGCGTCCCTCACCCTCGCCTCTGCCGCTCCAGCCACGCCAGCCCCGCCCCGAACAACTCATCGTGCCCCCCCTCGAAGATCGTCACCCGCGCGCGGCGGCTGCTCCGCCGGAACAACGGCTTCTTCGCCCCATACGTCGCATCCTCGATCTCCATCCGCAGATGCGGCGGAACCGCCTCCTGCTCCACAAAAAACCGAATCTCCTCCTCCGTCAAACGGTCCTCCGGCGCCGCCAGAATGTTGAACGCCCGCAGCGTATGGCTGATCGGCACGCTCCCCGTGTGGCCGTCGTGAATCCCCGCGTTAATATCCACCGCCACGTCCCCCGCATTCGCCAGCCACGTCGCCGCCGACCGCCTCCGGTACTCCTCATCCACAGCCGCGCTCGCCCCCGGCGCCCCCCCGCACGCCGCCGCGATGTTATCCGCATACCGGCTCTTGCGCGCCGCCGACTCCTTATACCACGCCGCCAGATCAATAATCGGCACATACGCCGACACCCCAGCCCAGATCTCCGGCGCGCGCCCAGCCATCAGCAGCGACGCATACCCCCCGCCCGACGCCCCCATCAAGTAGATCCGCCGCTCATCCACCTTCGCCGCCCCACGCGCGAAATCCACCGCGCTCACAATATCCTTCACCACCAGCTCCGACCCCATCGCCTCCGGCCGCACATTCGGCCCCCGAAAACTGGGATGGATAAACACCCACCCCTTGGCCATGCACCATTCCGCGTAGGGCGCGCTCTGCTCGCGGTCATAGTCAAAACTCCACGGATGCAGCGCCACCAGCAGCGGCGCCGCCCCCCGCGTCCCAGGCGCATAGAACTTCGCCGGCTGCTCGCTGTGGTCCGCCGTCGAAGGGTAGCGGACGTCTCTCACCTCACAAGGCCACGGCATAGCGCAATCCTCGAACTGGAATAGAAAAACCCCAGCGATGGTAACGCCAAACAAACGCGAAAACAACCCCGCGCCCAACCCTCCGCGCCCCGCAAGTCCCATCCTTCCCACGCCCCCCTCCCCCGCTCCCGCCCAACACCAACAAAGCAGTATAATAACTCTCGCAGTCGTCCATTCCGTCCATAGGGTCCACAAGGTCCACCATCACAAAAAGAAGGCCCCCCATGCCCTGTCCACCCCTTAGCGGCCCGTTGAAAAAGACTCCGCGTCCGCGGGGACATGTTGCGCAAGCCCGCCAACGGCGGGATCGCAACGTGTCCACGGAACAGACGCGACATTTTCAACAGGCTGTTGGCGCCCTGGCCTCCGTCCTGCTCCTCTCCGCCGCCGCCCTCGCCTGGCTCGGCCCTGGCCACCAGGCCGCCACCCGCCTCGCCGTCCAAGCCTTGCCCCAGGACATGCCCGCCTTCTTCCGCGACTGCGCCGGCGCCCTGATCCACGGCTGCGTCGACCCCGACCTCTATCGCGTCCGCGACCTGCCCCAGCTCCGCGCCGCCGACGGCCCCCAGCACTTCATGGACATGGAATACCTCAAAGGCG
>CAYYEE010000621.1:0-2766 GCA_964470775.1 uncultured Planctomycetota bacterium
GGCGATGATGGCGGCCGGGAGCGGCAAGCGCAGGTAGACGATGGCCCCCAGGGCCGCGCCTATGAGCAGTCCGGCCACGCAGAGTCCGAAGTACTCGTCGGGCGTGACGCCTTCGGGGTGGCCGGCGGCGCGAAGGCGCTTCTCGATGCGGATGCGCGTGGAGAGGAGGAAGGACTTGCTGGCGTCGCGGCCCGAGCGCATCTCGATGCGCGCGGCCAGGCCGCCCACCAGAAAGCCGAACCAGCGGGCAAAGGGCAGGACGAGCTTGAAGACGGGCGACGAGGCGCCCTTGCCTCGCTGGCCCTGATAGCGCGCCACTTCCTCGTGGGCCTGGATGGCGGAATGCAGCGCGAGCCACGCGCCGCAAAAGACGCTGAGGCCGGCGCAGAGGGATAGGATGAGCGTGTCGGGGGTGAGTTCGTTCATATTTTGATGGTGACGATGCGGTAGATGAACCACGCGCCCAAGGCTTCGAGCAGGGCCACGCCGCCCAGGATGGCGGCGCCTTGCCAGGTGGTGTACATGGGTTTGAACAGGCCGGGCTGGAGCAGGTTGAGGCCCAGGCCGATGGCGATGGGCAGCATGGCCACGACGATCCCTTGCAGCTTGCCTTGGGCGGTGAGAGCGCGGATTTTGCCCTGGAGCCGCAGGCGCTCGCGCACCGTGGAGGCGATGTTGTCAAAGACTTCGGTGAGGTTGCCGCCGACCTCGCGGGAGATGAGGATGGCGGTGATGAGCAGGTCCAGGTCTTCGCTGGGCATGCGCGCGGCCAGGTGGCGCAGGGCATCTTCCATGCTGACGCCGACGCGCATCTCCTGGACGACGACGCGCATCTCCTGGCCCATGGGGTTTTCCATCTCGCGGGCGATCATCTCGAAGGCCAGGGGCAGGCTGAAGCCCGCGCGCAGGGCGTTGCCCATGCCGAAGAGGGCGTCCACGAGCTGGATATTGAACTTCTTGTCGCGGCGCGCCTTGAGCAGGCGCAGGATGACCACCGGCAGCGGCAGGCCCAGGCTGCCCATGATGACGCCGAAGAGGAGGTTGTGGAAGCCGACGGCGGCGATGGATCCGATGGCCAGGGCGCTGGCGATGGCGAGGTAGACCAGCGACTCGCGCGATACGGTGAGGAACATGGCGTCCAAGGTGCGGTCCATGTCGCTCACAAACCGGTTTTCGTAGCCTTTCCAGCCGCTGGTGAACATGAAGAAGGCGAACCAGACCAGCAGCCCCACGCTGGCGAAGGTAGCGACGCTGATGAGGATGGCCTGGAGTTCGGGCGACATCGGCGGTCCTTGTCAGGGTTTTGCTTGCTGGCCGGGGTGGCGGGCTTGGCCGCGGGCGAAGAGGCTTTCGGGAACCTGGATGCCGCGCAGACGGAGGTTCTCGACAAAGCGGGGGATGTGGCCGGTGGGGCGGAAGCGGCCCACGACTTTGCCCTTGTCGTCGAAGCCGGTCTGCTCAAAGACGTAGATGTCCTTGAGGGAGAAGCTGTCGCCTTCGAGGCCGCGGATTTCGGTGATGTTGGTGATCTTGCGCGAGCCGTCGGGCATGCGGGCCTGCTGCACGATGAGATGAATGGCGGAGGCCATCTGCTCGCGGATGGCGCGGCTGGGAAGGTCCATGCCGGCCATGAGCACGAGGGTCTCCAGCCGGCGCAAGGCGTCGAGGGGGGTGTTGGCGTGCAGTGTGGTGAGCGAGCCGTCGTGGCCGGTGTTCATGGCCTGGAGCATGTCGAGCGCTTCGCCGCCGCGGCATTCGCCCACGACGATGCGGTCGGGCCTCATGCGCAGCGAGTTGATGACCAGCTTGCGGATGGGGATGTCGCCCTTGCCCTCGATGTTGGGCGGTTTGGCTTCCAGGGAGACGACGTGCTCCTGGTGGAGCTTGAGTTCGGCCGCGTCCTCGATGGTGATGATGCGTTCGTCCGGCGGGATGAAGTTGCTGAGCACGTTGAGCAGCGTGGTCTTGCCCGAGCCGGTGCCGCCGGAGATGCAGATGTTGCAGCGGTACTTGACGGCCAGGGCCAGGAAGTCCGACATCTGCTGTGAAAGGGAGTTGAAGCGTTTGACCAGGTCTTGGACCGTGTAGGGCGTTTTGGCGAACTTGCGGATGGTCAGGGTGGGGCCGGTGAGGGCCAGGGGGGGGATGATGGCGTTGACGCGCGATCCGTCGGCGAGGCGGGCGTCGACCATGGGGCTCGATTCGTCGATGCGCCGGCCGATGGGCGCCAGGATGCGGCGGATGACCGCGAGCACCTGGTCGTTGCTGGTGAACTGCTTGGGGGACAGCTCGATCTTGCCCTTGCGTTCGATGTACACCTTGGACCAGCCGTTGACCATCACTTCGTCCACGCTGTCGTCGGCCAGCAGGTCTTCGAGAGGGCCGAGGCCGATGGCTTCGTCCACGACTTCTTTGACGAGGTCCTCGGGGGGCAGCCACGCGGGAATTTCCGATCGCATGAGAGCGGCGCCGCGGCTGGCGGCTTCGGTGGCCTTGGCGCGGATTTCCTCGTGGGTCTGGTTGGTGAAGTCGGCGTGTTTGAGGTCAAGCGTGGAGATGATGTATTCGTGCAGGCGCTTCTTGAGGTGGACAGGGGTGCGGCGGAGCGCGGCGGAGGAGCCGGAGGCGGCGCTGGGCTCGGCGGGCGCCGGGGGCGTGGCGTGCTCGGTGGAGAAGGTGATCGTGCAATCCATGATTTGGATGACGGCGCCTTCTTCGAGCAGGGTGTCGGCGGTGATGCGCTGGCCGTTGAGGAACGTCCCGTTG
>CAYYEE010000622.1:0-2762 GCA_964470775.1 uncultured Planctomycetota bacterium
TGGCGGCGGTGGCGGGGGTGGCGGTGGCGGGGGTGGCGGCGGCGGGGGTGGCGGCGGGGGCGGATCCAGCGGCGGGGATGCGGGTGACACGGGCGGCGCGAGCGGCGGCGAGACGACCACGACGAGCGGCCCGACAACGTCCAGCGCGGGTTTCCTTCACTACTGCCGAGAGCCTTCCATTCTGAACTGCCTGGACCGAAATCCGTCGCAGAGCGTTTCCTATAGCCGCAACGGCCGCATCCGCGCGCCGGCCTACTCGTTGATCAAGTCGCGGTCAGGGCTGCCCCTCATCTTCGACGGCGCATCGGCTGTGGCGACCAGCTACGCGGACATGGAACCGCGTCACGTCGGCTCCGCGAATATCCTCTCCACGGACGGACATGTGGCGCCGCGGGCGTTTGACGCCGTGGCCAGCTACAGTTCGCAGGTCCTGCCCGGCTACCCCGCGAGCGACAGCTTCCTTCTCACCGTGAGCGTGGAAGGCAACAGATGGGGGAGCATGGGTGTGGTCGTGACCGAAGCGGGCAACACTGTTCTTTCCAAGACCCTGGATTGCGAAATTACGGGCTCCGGCGCAAGCGCCTATGAGCTCGGCGTCCTGGCTTTTTCGCCGGCCGACAACGCCTGCTCCATCACCTTCAACCTCGACCCTTCAGCAAAGAAGAACGTCACCGTGAGCCTCATGATCGGCCGCGGAAGTTGGACAAGCCTGGGCGACATCCAATGGAAGTCCCCCACGCTGACGGTCGACATCACCTCCATGCTCAAAGCCGCCATGTAGCCAGAAAGGGGCCAGGCCATGTCTTCGCCCGAGAATGGCGCGCCGTTTGCCTACAAATGCTCCTACTGCGGCAAGACCGAGATCAGCCGCAAGCCGCGCGATGGCAAGCGGTGCCCGCAGTGTCTGAAGGAGACGTTTGAGCTGGTGGAGCCCGTGGGAGGCGCGGTGCTGTACACGATCGCCGACCGCACGCGCGGGCCGTCGATCGAGGACGGCCGGCTGGGGCGAATGGCGTTCTTCGCGGACTGGATGACGCTGCAGCAGGTGGCGGCGTGCCTGGAACGCCAGAAGCAGGCGGCCACGGAGGCGCGGCCGGCGCCGCGGTTCGGCGAGGTGGCGGTGGCCGAGAAGTTCCTCACGGAGCGCCAGGTCACGTCTCTTCTGCGCATGCAGGTGATCCACAACGGCCCCTCCACGCAGGACATGTCGTTTGGGGCCATCGCCACGCGCGAGCGCTTTGTGGCGCGCGAGGAAGTGGACGCGTGCCTGCGCATCCAGAAAAGCCTGCTGCAGCGCTATCAGGAAGCGCCGCTGCTGGGCATTCTGCTGGTGGAGCGCAAGTCGCTTTCGAGCGCGCAGGTGAAGCGGATCCTGGAGATTCAGGCCGCGGCCGGCGCGGGGCCTCTGGCTTCCATCCGGGCGGAATTCCAGAAGGCCGCGGATTCTGCCGGGGCCAAACCAGCGGCGGCCACCGCCACGACCGAGGAGGATTTGCTGCGGCTGCGGCTGCTGTGCCGCTGCGAGGAGTGCAAGCACGCGGAGATGCGCGCGGCCTGGGCGCCGGGCGACAAGTGTCCTTCGTGCGGTTCCGCGAAGTTCGCGCCCGTGCCCTTTGTGGACGACGCGTCGCTGGCTGAGGACAACCGGGGCCCGTCCATCTCCGACGGCCGCGTGGGGCGTCTGGCGAACTTCGCGGGGTGGATGACGCTGGCGGAGATTCAGGACTGCCTGAAGCGCCAGCAGGAGGGCTTGCGCCAGGGGCAGCAGGCGCCGCGCTTCGGCGAGATCGCGGTGGAGAACGGCTATCTGACGCAGGAGAGGCTGGAGGCGCTGCTGCGCGTCCAGAGCCTGCGCCACGTGGACGCGAGCGAGAAGGCGTTTGGGGCGCTGGCCTTGCGCAACAAGTTCGCCACGCGCGAGCAACTGGACGAGTGTCTGGCGGAGCAGATGCGGCTGCTGATGGAGGGCCACACAGCGCCGCCGCTGGGCATCATGATGCAAGACAAGGGCATTCTGAGCGCCAAGCAGGTCAAGGCCATCCTGAACCACCAGGCGCGCGTAGGCCAAGGACTGCTGCACGAACTGGCGGCCAGCCAGAAGCGCGAGATCGCCAATCCGGTCAGGGCCGTCTTCAAGGCCGCGCACTCGAACAGCCCGGGCCTTGGCTGGGCGGCGGCGGCGGTGATTCTGCTGTCGTCGGTGGCCATGGGCATGGGGTGGCTGGGCGGCAATGGGTGGCGTCCGCCGATGCTGGTGGTGGGGTGCCGGGCGTGCGGGCACGTGTGCGTCATGCCGGCGCGGGGCAGCGCCGATTGTCCCTCCTGCAAGAAGGTGGAGGGGCTGTGCCCTCTGGTCCGGTGCGACAGATGCGGCGCGGTCTACCTCTACGGGCCGCGCGGCGACGGCGCGGCGTGCCCGGCGTGCCACTCGGCCGCGTTCACGCCCGTGGATTCCGCATCCGCGGCGGCCAAGGCGTGGAGCTTCAAGCCCCCGCCCCCCCCGCCTGGCGCGAGCAAGGGCAAATAGCGGCCGCGTTCCAGCGCGTGGCCTTTGTCACACCCCTGGGGTACAATGGCCCTGTCGTGACGCGCCACACCCAAGGCCAGGCGTTCATGGATAGCTCTCCCGACATTGTTCAGCGGCTGGAAGCGCTCAACCGGGGCCCGCTGCCGCGGGCGGACGGGGCGGCGTGGAACATGGACGAGCTGCGCCGCGCGCTGTCCAAACTGGCCGAACGCCAGAAACCCCCGCCCGCACCGCC
>CAYYEE010000623.1:0-2729 GCA_964470775.1 uncultured Planctomycetota bacterium
GTAGTTCTCGCAGCGCAGGGCGTGGTAGTCAAAGTCCTTGTCGTAGAGCACGTCCACCACGTGCCCGCCGTCCGTCTCCTCATAGGAAATCATCCGCGGGTAGGCGATGCCCAGCCCGAAATCCTCGTCCAGCATCCCTGCCCCGATGGCCATATTCCGGGCAGCGTGGATGTCGTCCCCGTCCAGGAAGGTGACGTAGGGGACCTGGTGGCGGTCGCTGGTCAGAGCCGCGTAGCCCGCGTTGCGCGCCGCGGCCACGCCCTGGTGAGGCAGCGCCAGCACGCGCACGCTGGGGAACCGCCGCGCCACGGCCAGGGAATCGTCCGTGGACCCGTCGTCCGCGTACACGATCTCCTCCGGCGGCCGGCTCTGGCGCAGCAGGCTGTTCAGCGCCTCAGCCAGGTATTTCCCCTGGTTCATCGCCGTCACCACCGCCGCCACGCGGCTGCGGGGCTGGCCAAAGACCATGCGGACCCCGGCCAGGGGGGCCGAGAAACGGGAACATGTTGCGGAAGCCGGCCTCTGGCCGGATCGCAACGTGTCCCCGGAACACGAGGGCGCCCTGGCCGCCATCCTCGCCTTCCGTTGCTCCATCAGAACTCTGCTCATTACCCCGCCTCCGCCTTGCGCCGCAGCAAGAACCACCACACCGCCCCAAACGCCGCCGCCCCGCACACCGCGCCCAGGTCAAAGCCGGCCCGGCGCCAGAAGTAGGCGCCCCAGAGGCTGCCCGAGGGTTTCTGGGGTTCTGGGGCTTGGGGCTTGGGAACGGAGGAAACAGCGGGGTTATGGGACTTGGCGACCGCCTCTCCAGGCTCGGCGCCTTCCGGGGCGATAGCTCTGGCCGTGGACCACGGCCTGGCCAGCAATGCCTCAAGAACCGGATCGCGGAAGAAGATGGGGTTGGCGGCGGAGCCGGGCTGGGGCGCGGGGGCGCGGAAAACGTCTAGCTTGTCCGACGTGTCAGACGTGTCGGACAGGTCAGACAAGGCGGACACGTCGGACGGCGGGCGGGACGCCCGCGCACCGGCGGGCGCGCTGTCCTTGGGCGCAGCCGCGCAACCGGCCGCCAGCGCCAGCGCCAGCAACCCCGCCAGCCACTCCGTCCCCCGCCACGTGAAGCGCGCGCCCAGCTTGCGCAGCACGAACCACACAACGCCCAGCGCTCCCGCGCCCAACGCAAACCCGATCAAGTACCACAGCATCGCAACCTCCTCTCTCAAAGGAATGGACAACAACGGCCAGGCAAACCACGAAGGACACGAAGGACGTCGGAGACGAGCAAACAACCACAGGCGGGCAAATGCCTGGGGGCTGGGCTCGATGCCGTCAAAGGCCTTTCTCGCCAGCCAACCCCCCAGGCCGTGTTATGGTCGTTCTTCGTGTTCTTCGTGTCCTTCGTGGTCAGACTCCTCCCCAAAACCTCCACGCCATGACCAGCGCCACCACCCAGCAGCCCATCGCCGCCAGGTAGAGCCCAAGCTGAAGCCGCACGTCCGGCGGGGCCGGGGCCGCGGCCGCCGCCAACAACAGGCCGAAGAACACCATCCCAGCCACCACGCCTGTCCGCGCCACGTTGCGGTCTAGCGCGCCATAAGTCGTGTTCACGTTCACCGTCTCCGCCGTCGGCTTCTCCACCTTGGGCGACTGGCTGGCGCTCTCCGCCCCCGTGTTTACATCCCCCGCGCTCGCGCCCCTGGCCAGGCTCACCCTGCCCCCCTCGGCCTTAGCCCCCGGCGCCGCCGCGCAGGCAAACACCAGGCACAGCCAAAACCCGGCCAGCAAGGCCAGGATGCCTCTGATCTCTGACCTCTTATTCACTGCTTATCTCCTTGACGAACGCCCCATCATGCAACGCATCCAATACGGCCTCTACACGAAGAAATACTCCAGATAGTCCAGCCAGCCGTCTGCTGGTCATCCTAGAATGGGCCAATGGGCTCACGACCGCCTCCTTACAGACTCTTGAGCCAAGCGGCCACGCTGCCGGGCTTGTAGGCGTTGACATCCAGCGTGGCGGCCGGGGTGGGGGTGTAGTAAGCCAGGCGGGTGCGGTTTTCGAGGATCAGACAACGCGCCGGCGCTAATGCCAGCGCGGCCATGGCCGGGCCGCTCAACACGCCCACAAAGGCAAAGCATCGCTGCAACAGGCCGATCAGGTTGGGGATGGTGATGGCCGGCACGGCCGCGTGGCGGGCGGAGTTTGTGACGCAGGCGTAGGGGCGGTTGGCTGGGTTGGCCCAGCAATGCAGATAGTGGACCTCAAACGGCATCTTCCCTGCCGAACCCACCTCGGCCCAGATCATGGCGGCCACGGCCTCTGGGCAGTTCGTGGCCAATGGCAGGCTCGTGCCCTGGAAGTGGACCGCCACCAGTGGCGAATCGCAAAGCGGCAAGCTCGCCAGGGGCTGGATGGGCGGGATGCCCAGCTCATGTACGCAGCACCGCCACGCCTTGGTCCAGCCAGAGCCTTCCGCGCAGAGAAAGGCAATATCGAAGACATCGTCGTAGTCCTTGGGGTCCGGGTTGTGGACGCTGCCGAACAGCCCTTCCTGGCCGTTGAACAACTGGAGGTCAATCCGGCTCTCCGGCCGCAGTTCCTGAAGTGCGCGCCACAGGGGCAGGAACATCACCATGTCGCCCAGACCGTGGCAAAAGCGGATCAGGTACCGCTTGCCCGGCTCGATCTGGTCCAGAACCTTTGCCTCTCGGTAGTCCCGAGCCATCCC
>CAYYEE010000624.1:0-2722 GCA_964470775.1 uncultured Planctomycetota bacterium
CCTCGCCTCCTGCCGCACAGCCCCCACCGCCCCCCTCGCCAAACCCAAACCCCTCACCGCCCCGGCCCAGCGCCACCCACCCCCCAGCGAAACCATCGACCCCGCCGATGTCGAACTCGCCGCCATCGGCCTCGCCGAATCCGAAACCCGCGAAGCCATCAACACCGCCCGCCAGGAATTCGAAACCGCCGCCGCCGCCCTCGGCGCCGCCCAGGAACTCCTCGAACAAGACCCCCTGCCCCCCGGCGCCAAACGCCCCACCCAACAAGAAATCGAAAAACTCCGCGCCGGCCTCACCGCCAAACACCAGCGCGTCATCGAACTCTACCGCGCCCAAGTCGCACAATACGACAGCTACATCGCCAAGAACCCCCACCGCTGGCTCCCGCGCCACAAACTCGCCTGGTTCTGCGCAGACATGGGCGACGAACTCGCCGCCGCTGAACTCTGGCGCCAAGTCATCGCCCTCAACGCCGCCTTCCCCTACGCCTACAACAACCTCGCCACACTCTACAACCACCTCGGCCGCGACATGGAATCCGTCGACCTCTACCTCAAAGCCATCGAACTCGAAAACACCGACCCCGAGTTCCACTTCAACCTCGCCAACGTCCTCTCCACGCACCGCGGCGAAGTCGCCGCCAAATTCAACTGGGACCTGCCCCGCGTCTTCCGCGAATCCCTCAAGTACTACCACAACGCCCGCTCCCTCGACCCTCAGAACTACGAATACGCCCAATCCGCCGCCAGCCACTACATCCTCGCCGAACACTTCCAAGTGACCAACTGGGCCGATGACGCCCTCGCCGACTGGAAATACTGCCTCGACCTCAATCTCACCCCCCAGCAGCGCTCCTACTGCCTCACCAACATGGCCCGCATCCACCTCCGCGAAAAAAACGACGTCGCCACTGCCCGCAAACTCCTCCTCGACGCCCAAAAAGCCCTCGACACCCCCGCCGTCCAAACCCTCCTCAAAGAATGCGACCGCCGCGCCCGCGACCAAGCCATCTAATGTGGTGTTTCGAAAATGCCTTGCATTTCCGAAACACCACAGGGCGGGCTAACTCGATACTTTGGACGCGTCAAGCGCCGGGTTTGTGTCATGTAGTGTTACTAACGGCCCGTTGAAAAAGACACCTCGTCGGCGGGGCATGGCGCCTCAGCCCGCCAACGGCGGGATCGCAACGCCTCCCCGGAACAGCAACAGGCTGCTAACACCCTCCCATGCTTCCCATTCCCCCCTGCGCGCTTGCCCCCCACCCCCCCCATCAGCGATAATATCCCCATCAACGTCCCTGTCCCCCAGCCCCCATTCACAATCCACCCTTGACCACCTCAACCGCCCCCCCCTTCATCGCCATCGTCGGCCGCCCGAACGTCGGCAAATCCGCGCTCTTCAACTACCTCTGCCGCGAACGCATCTCCATCGTCGACCCCAAAAGCGGCGTCACCCGCGACCGCGTCTCCCACGTCATAGACTGCGACGGACGCCTCCTCGAACTCTGCGACACCGGCGGCATGGGCTCCAGCGACGACCTCGCCGCCGAAGTCGAAAACCAGATCAACATCGCCCTCCAAAAAGCCGACCTCGTCATCTTCGTCGTCGACGCCCAAGACGGCCTGCTCCCCGCCGACACCCTCGTCGCCGAACGCCTCCGCCCCCTCGCGGACCGCGTCATCCTCGTCGCCAACAAAGTCGACACCCCACGCCACGAAAGCACCCTCGGCGACTTCTACACCCTCGGCTACGGCCACCCCCTCCCCCTCTCCGCCATCAACAGCCTCGGCCGCCCCGAACTCCTCGCTCTCATCCTCGACCGCGCCCCAACCTGCACTCAGGTCGCCCCCGAACCCGAACTCCGGATCGCCGTCGTCGGCCGCCAGAACGTCGGCAAATCCACCCTCATCAACACCCTGGCCAACGAAGACCGCGTCATCGTCAGCGAAACCCCAGGTTCCACCCGCGACAGCGTCGACGTCCGCTTTCAGCTCGACGGCCGCTCCTTCCTCGCCATAGACACCGCCGGCGTCAAACACCGCGCCAAACTCAAAGAAAACGTCGAATACTACTCCATCACCCGCACCGACGCTTCCATCCGCCGCGCCGACGTCACCATCTTCATGATAGACGCCTCCACCGACCTCGCCCGCATGGACGTCCGCATCGCCCACCGCATCGAAGAACTCGGCAAACCCTGCGTCATCGCCGTCAACAAATGGGACCTCGCCCAAGGCGTCACCACCGGCGACTACACCGACTACCTCGAAAAACACTTCCCCATCATGACGTACGCCCCCATCATCTTCATCAGCGCCAAACAAGGCGTCCGCGTCCGCGAGCTCATCGCCCTCGCCCGCAGACTCGCCGAGCAATCCAACATCCGCGTCCCCACCGCCAAACTCAACCAGATCATCAACGACGCCCAGACCCAGCGCCGCCCCGAACGCCGCCGCAACCTCCAACCCAAACTCTTCTACGCCAGCCAACTCCCCGGCAGCCCCCCCACCTTCCTCATCTTCGCCTCCAGCCCCCATCTCATCACCGACAACTACACCCGTTACCTCGCCAACCATCTCCGCCAAGCCCTCGGCGGACTCGAAGTCCCCGTCCGCATCTTCTACCGCTCCCGCCACACCGCCGAATCTGACCGCGCCCAGCCCCCCCCACAACACCGCCCCGGCGCCCGCCGCCGCCCCGCCCCCCCCAACCCCCACCCCG
>CAYYEE010000625.1:0-2722 GCA_964470775.1 uncultured Planctomycetota bacterium
GAAATCGACCTCGAAGACAAGTTCGAGAACATGGGCGCCCGGATGGTCCGCGAAGTCGCCAGCAAGACCAGCGACACCGCCGGCGACGGCACCACCACCGCGACCGTCCTCGCCGAAGCCATCTTCAAGGAAGGCCTCAAGAACATCGCCGCTGGCGCGGACCCGATGAGCCTCAAGCGCGGCATTGACAAGGCCGTCGACAAGATCGCCGCCGAGCTCGAGAAGGCCAAGATCGTCATCAAGGGCCGTGAAGAGATTGCCCAGGTCGGCGCCGTCGCCAGCAACAACGACAAGGAAATCGGCGGCATGATCGCCGAAGCCATGGAAAAGGTCGGCAAAGACGGCGTCATCACCGTCGAAGAGGGCAAAGCCCTCAAGACCGAGGTCGAGTGGGTCGAAGGCATGCAGTTCGACCGCGGCTATTGCAGCCCCTACTTCGTCACCGACCCCCAGACCATGGAATGCGTCCTCGAAGACGCCTACATCCTCATCCACGAGAAGAAGATCAGCGCCGTCAAGGACCTCGTCCCCGTCCTCGAAAAGGTCGCCCAGGCCGGCAAGCCCATTGTCATCATCTGCGAAGAGCTTGAGGGCGAAGCCCTCGCCACGCTGGTGGTGAACAAGCTCCGCGGCACGGTCCGTTGCGCCGCCGCCAAAGCCCCCGGCTACGGAGACCGCCGCAAAGCCATGCTCGAAGACATCGCCATCCTCACCGGCGCCACCGCCATCTTCGAAGACCTTGGCATCCAGCTCGAGAAGGTGACGTTGAAGGAACTCGGCCGCGCCAAGAAAGTCGTGATGGACAAGGACAACACCACCATCATCGAAGGCGCGGGCGCCTCCAAGAACATCAAAGGCCGCATCGAGCAGATCAAGGCCGAGATCGCCACGACCACCTCGGACTATGACCGCGAAAAGCTCGAAGAGCGCCTCGCCAAGCTCTCCGGCGGCGTGGCCCAGATCAACGTCGGCGCCGCCACCGAATCCGAGATGAAGGAAAAGAAAGCCCGCGTCGAAGACGCCCTCCACGCCACCCGCGCGGCCGTCGAAGAAGGCATCCTCCCCGGCGGCGGCGTCGCCCTGCTCAGAGCCTCCCTCAAGCTCAAGGACCTCAAGCTCACCGGCGATGAGGCCGTCGGCGTGGACATCGTCCGTCGCGCCTGCGCCCACCCCATCCGCCAAATCGCGGCCAACGCCGGCTTCGACGGCTCCATCGTCGTCGAGCGCGTCCTTGCCGGCAAGGACAACGATGGCTTCGACGCGGCCAGCGGCCAGTACGTTGACATGGTCAAGGCCGGCATCATCGACCCCAAGAAGGTCGTCCGGCTGGCTCTCCAGAACGCCGCCAGCGTCGCCACGCTGTTGTTGACCACCGAAGCCCTCGTCGCCGAAATCCCCGAAAAGAAGAAAGCCGACCCCGCCCCCGCCGGCGACGAAGACATGTATTGATCTGAACGCCGCGAACACCCTCGCGATCGTTCACCCAGGCGGCGCCGGCCCCATACCCCGGCGCCGCCTTTTCTGTGCGCAGGGCCCGTCCCTCCCTGTCCAATCCGTCCGACATGTCCGCTATGTCCTGCCCGTCCGCCTCTTCCTCCCCCCCCGGTCTCAAGGCGCCTGATTGTCCGGATACCGATACCCGTCCACCTCCTGGCTTCCCCGCTTCCTCGACCACGGCGAGCAACGGATCGCCCGGTCAAACACCTCCTGGAAGTCATCCCCCGTCACATCCTCCTCCAGACACCGCTGCTCTGACGCATGGTCCGGCGAATCCAGAATGTTCAGCCGGTAGGGGGGGCCGGGAACCTTGTACGGCCCAATGCTCCGCCGCGCCGCGACCCCCTCGCGCACACCCGCCTCGATCCGCCGCTGCGCCTCGCCGGGTAACACACTCCGCGCCGCGAACGGATGCATCGCCTCCTTCACAATCGCCGCCCGAACGTCTGGGACCTTTTCCCGCGCCTCGGCCACAATCGCCTGGTCTCCGCTCACAAAAACCGACGGCACCCCGTGATACCCCGCCAGCGCAAACGCCATGGTGCACTCGCTCAGATACACCTGCCCGCCGTTCACCTCCCACTTCGAATGCGGCAGGTTCGCCCGCGGCGTGCACGTCATCGCGTGCATCCCCACGCACACCAGCGCGTCGAACGTCTTGTCCAGAAACGGCAGCCACGTCGCATGACGCGACGCCCGGCCGTGAATAATCTCACACCCAGGCTCCAGCTCCTCAAAAAAGATGTTGTACCCGCTCCCGTGGCTGTCGTTCACGTAGATCACGTCCGCCCCGGCCGCCTTGGCCCCTCGCACCGCCGCGCTCACCTCCCCAGTCAGCAGCCGGTACATCCGATGCCGGTGCAACAGGTTTTCCTGGCTTTTCGACACCCGGTCCTCAAAACTCAACACCCCAGCCACGCCTTCGATGTCCGTCTGAATATAGACTTTCATGCCCGTCCCTCAAACGAGATAGCTTCGCGCGCATTGCCCAGCATTATATATCTCCCTCCCACCCATCTCACCTGTTCCTCCCCCCGCGCCGTCGCCGGAGCGCGGGCGTCTCCCCCGCCCACCGTTGTCCCGTCTTCCGCCTCGCCCCCCCTTGCCGTTTCCAAGCCCCAGAACCCCAAGCCCCAGAACCCCTCGCTCACCTCCACCCCCGCCCCCTCAACAACTCCCGGCAAACCCCCAACACAAACCCCTCAATCTCCTCCGTCACCACCAG
>CAYYEE010000626.1:0-2721 GCA_964470775.1 uncultured Planctomycetota bacterium
GAGATTGCTCTTCTCTTGCACACCGCCAACGACTTCTTTCAGCCGTTCATCACTTCCTGCGCCCAGACGCTCTCCGCGTGCGGGTACACGCTGCGGGTGTACGTCACCGAGTACCACGAGGACCGGGAGCGGCGGGCGCTCGACGCGCTGGCCAAGGACAGGGGGGTGAGGGGCGTCTTGATTAGCCCCGAGCCGAACCCCCTCAAGATGACCTCGTTCTACGAGCCGATGCTGAGCTCGTATCCGAAGCCGCTGATCGCGATCAACCGCCGGGCCGGCGAGGCGGACGCCGATTACATCGAGTATGACTACACGCAGGGCGGCAAGTTGCTGGGCGAGCACCTGTTGAAGCTGGGAAAGCGGCGCGCGTTGTTCTATGGGGCGGACCCCCGGCGTCTGAGCTGGCGCCCCAGGCTGGAAGGATTGCTCTCACCGAGGCGGGAGGGCAGGGGGGTGGAGGTCGTCGAGGTGTGGCCCATAGGGTTGGGACCGCTGCGGGCGCGGCAGTTGTCGGCCATGCTCAAGTCGCGCCAGGTCGACGTGATCGTGGCCGGGGATGACCGCTTTGCCGCGCACATCTACAACATGCTGATGGCTTTGGGCGCGCGTTTGCCCGAGGACGTGGGGCTGGCTGGCTTCGACGACCGCGAGTGCGCGCAGTACATGACGCCTCCGCTCACCACGGTGGCCCCGCCCAAGGCCGAGGCCGGCAGACTGGCCGCCGAGCACATCCTTGCCAAGGCCCGCGATCCCCAGCATCGCGTGCGCCTTTCGCTGCCGTGCAAGCTGGAGGCGCGAGGGTCGTGCGCGCCGGAGGAAGTGACGATCGAGGCGTACCCGTTCGAGCGTGTCGAGGAGGAAATCGCAGCCCGCTTAGGATAAGAGGAGGTCGTGCCATGCGCGGTTTGAGGATGATGTGGGCGTTCACGTTGATCGAGTTGTTGGTCGTGGTGGCGATTATCGCCATCCTGGCCGCCATGTTGTTGCCCGCGTTGGGGGCTGCGCGCGAAAAGGCGCGGCGGTCCAACTGCGCCACCAACCTCAAACAGATCGCCACGGCCGTCGCCTCTTACACGGGCGACTACGGCGGCTACTACCCGAGCTGGGTGGGCTGGCCCGATTGGTCCGACAAGGGCAACTGGCTATTCGCCACCGCGCCCTGGGACCCGGCCAGCGGAGGCGGCGTCATGCGCGTCTACAAAGCGCGCTACACCGGCCGGCCGGGCAGCACGCCCACGGACCTGAAGGTGACGACCTACTACGACTGCAACGAATACTTCTCGCGCGCCGTCGCCGTGGGCAACAAGGCCGACCAGCCGTCCGCCAATCAGAACTACAACCTCGGCTCCCTCAACCTCGCGCCGCACGGGCTGGGCATGTTGCTCACCGGCGGATATCTTCCCGACGCCCGGCTCTTCTACTGCTCCAGCGCCGACGGCATGAACGGCGAGGCCCGCGACAACGGGGTGATGTCCGCCTACCGGGCTCAGCACTGGCAGCAGGCCGGCGGCTTCGACGGCGCCACGCTGTCCTACGGCTACTGGGACAAGTTCCGCAAGACCTGGAACTCCTATGACATGTCCGTGACGATCCAGTCGCACTACAGCTACCGCAACATCCCCCTGTCCATGAACACGCCAGGCCCCTACGGCGACTACCTGCTGCCCGAACACCGCATCGCCGGCACAAAGCCCGGCGTGCAGGCCATGGTGGGCCATCCGTTCTTCAAGACGGATCGCATTTTGGCCGGCCGGGCGCTGGTCATGGATACGTTCAGCAAGGGGACCTACTTGGATGGGCTGAACAAACTGCGGTCGAGCGTTTCGAGCCTGGCCGAGACGTCCGCCATTGCCGGGCTGGGCATTCAGGCCCACCGCGACGGCTACAACGTGCTCTACGGCGATGGCCGCGTAACGTGGATGGGCGATCCGCAGCAGAGCATCGTGTGGCATCGCCAGGGCTACGACACCAACGCGGGCACGCTCTATCCCCCGTCCACGCTGGGGTCGCACTACATGTACGGCTCGGCCATCCGCGACGTGGACGGCAACCCCGCGCTGGCCAAGGTCGCCAACACGGCCATTGGCGTGTGGCACGAGATAGACGTGTTCGGCGGTCTGGACGGCCAGTGACGCCGGACTCGGAGAGGGCGCCTACTCCACATCCCACGCGAAAAGGTGGGCGCGCTCGGCGCCCCATGTGGCCCGCGGCGTGAACCGAACGGCCGTGGCGCACACGGGCGTTGAAAGGCGCACAAGCCGCTGGTGATTCTCCTTGACCTCGGCCACCACGCGCCATGCGCCTCGCGGGTCGCGCGCCTCGATCAGGAACGCGCGCACCAGCGAAGGGGGAACCTGCTTGGGCGGAGCGTTGAGCGGGTAGGCGCAGGGGATATTGCGCCGGCATGCGCCCACGGGGCCATTGCGGTTCAGGTCGCTGTCGAAGACGAGCCGCTGGCCGCGGATGTCCGTGGCCTTGTCAAACTCATATTGCAGCCACGCCTGGCCCAGTATGTCTGACCAGCCGTTGTCCTTCTGGCCCACGGGCCGGTCCACGCCGTTGCGAAGCGGCTCCGGGTCTCCGGAAGAGGCGGTGAGGCGCGCCCGGCGGGTCAGGTCCGATACGTCTCGCTGGCGCCAGGGCAGATAGCAGTCGTCGTCCATGAGCGTCTGCTGCAACTCAGCCACGCGCGTCTGGGCGACCTGCCGCGGCGTCAGGCCG
>CAYYEE010000627.1:0-2711 GCA_964470775.1 uncultured Planctomycetota bacterium
GGACCTCTTCCCGGCATTTGGGACAGATCATCCTCACAAGGCGCTGGGCGACAAAGGCCTGGCCCTCCTCAACGAACTCGCCGAAGCCGCATGGAAAGAGACCGAAACCCCCGCGGCCCCATCCTCCCCATTCGACTTCAGCCGCTACAAACTCAGAAGCGTCCTCGAACCCATCGCCCAGATCCGCGGCGGACTCGAAGCTCTCATCGCCGTAAAAAGCCGCGATCTCACCTCGCCACGCCGTTACCTGGAAATCGCCACCCTCTACCGAAAGAACCGCCAATACGCCAAAGCCATGGAATGGGCCGAACGCGGCATCGCCGCCTTCCCAAACTCAGACAACACCCAACTCCATGAGTTCGTCGCCGACGAACACCACCGCCGCCGGCGCCACGACCAAGCCGTCCAGACCATCTGGCCCCTCTACGAGAACAGCCCCTCCCTCAGCGCCTACATCACCCTCAGAAAACACGCCGAACGCGCCGGCCAATGGCCAGACTGGCGGCGGAAAGCCCTCGACCTCGCCAGAGCCATGCCCAAGCGGAACCCGTCCCCGTGGGACTCCCCCTCCCAAGAACACTGGTCCCTCGCCGTCGAAATCCTCAGTCATGAGAAGCTCATCAACGAAGCATGGCAGGAAGCGCAGGAACGCGGCGCTTCAACGGATCAGATCCTCGACCTTGCCCTTCGCCGCCGCGACGAACACCCCCAAGACGCCATCCCACCCCTTCGCGCCCGCATAGACCAATGCGTCCAGATGGTCGGCGAAAACGCCTACCGCGACGCCGCCCACCACCTCCGCATCCTCCGCGCAGTCATGGAACGCGCGAACCAAAGGGACGCGTTCGACAAGTACCTCGACGCCATCCGCGTCGCCCAACGCCGCAAGCGCAACCTCCTCAAGCGACTTGACCGACTGTGAGCCGCGAACCCCGCCTGCCCCCAAGCCCGTCGGAACCGCCCCTCCCGCCGCCCGTGAATCGGCGCCCCCACCCGTTCGCAGTTCCCACGGCGGACGCCCATTCGCGCTTGACACCCTCCCCGCAGCCGAAGTATCATACGTAAATCAATGCGCGGACCCCCCGGGGCGTAGCTCAGCTTGGCTAGAGCGCTTGGTTCGGGACCAAGAGGTCGGTGGTTCAAATCCACTCGCCCCGACCAGACGAAACGGAAAGCCCTTTGGCGATCACGTCAAAGGGCTTTCTCATTTCAGGGCAAAGGGTTACGCCGTCCAGGCGGCAGTTCAAACAGACGATTTCGAGAATGCGCCGCTTCGCCCGCACATCCGCCGCAAGCCATTTTTCCCGAAGGGCTTGCGAAAGTTCAAACGTCTTGACCGTCAACTCCGCCGCTTGCTCGTGGCTGAGGTCGTGGACGCGCTCCGCGTTGCGGACTTGGGTTAGCAGCCTGTTGAAAATGTCACGTCAGTTGTGGACAGCGCAAATGGCTCATGTTGCCTGGATTGCGCGGTGTCACGGGGCCTGCGGATTCCGTCTGTCCTTGTCCGTGTCGTTTTGCGCGGGGAGGAGGGAGAGTGCTTTGGCGGCATACTGCCTCGCCTGGGGCGCAGGGTCTTGGGTCAGACATTGCAGCGTGTGGCGCACGTTTTCGATGAGGGGCTGGGGGATGTGGTGGGATTGGGCGAGCTTGCCGAGGGCGGAGGCGGTGAGGCGGCGGATGTTGTGGGCGGGGTCCGTGGCGCTGGCGAGGAGGAGGGGGAGGCCGTGGGTTTCGCAGAGTTCGCCGATGGTCCAGACGATGCGGGCGCGGGTGGATTCCTGCTCGGCGGCGTGGTAGCGGGCGGTGAGACGGCGGGTGATTTCGCGGGGGTGGAACACGCGCAGGGCTTCGAGGCGTGCTTCCACGGTGTCGCGGCCGGATTCGAGGAGTTCGTCGAGGAGACGCTCTAGAAGGGCTTGGGCGGCCGCGGCGGCGGGTTCGGCGGCAGGGGCGGTCCGCGGCGTCTGCCGGTCCGCCTCCACAAGGCTCAGGGCGGCCCTGACTTCCGCCGAATGGGCCGCAACATGCGCGCGTGGGGCTGCTGCTGGCGCACTTGCGCCGCGTGTTTTGTTATCCGCGTCCGTTCCAGGGACACGTTGCGATTCCGCCGTTGGCGGGCTTGGGCGACGTGTCGCCGTCGCTGCTGGCGTTTTCAGGACTTCCTGGCCGCGGTCGGTGAGGACCAGGGTGAAGCGGCCGGGCTCGCCTTCGTGGCGGATGTAGCCTTGGCGAACAAGGCCGGTGATGACTTCCTTGACCGCGGCTTTGTCCGTGCCACGGGCCGCGCCATAGGCGGGGTTGCGGTCCTGGCGCCAGCGCAGGAGTTTTTGGGCGCGGGAGCCGGTGAGGATGCCGGTGATAAGGCTGGCGCCCAGGGGGAAGGGCACGTGGGCGACGGCGGTGAGGACGGCGCGGGCGGTCTTGGGGTGGAGGGTGAGGACGTCGCGGCCCTTGGGCGGCTTGGCCGCGCCTGACGCGCGCGCGCAGTTGTCGCACTCGCCGCAGCGCAGAGTCGTCGTCTCGCCGAAGTAGCGCAGGATGAACGCCCGGCGGCAGGCGGTCTCGTGGATGTACTCCTCCATGCGATCCAGCTTTTCTTCTTCCAGCCGGCGCAGGAAGTCCTGGCGCTTCCAGTCAAAGGGCGCCTTGTCAAAGGGGGGCGGATCGGCCACGAGCTTCTCCACGCCGCGTCCGCGGAAGGGGGGTGTGTA
>CAYYEE010000628.1:0-2695 GCA_964470775.1 uncultured Planctomycetota bacterium
ACCGGCTGGGCGAGGGGTCGGCGGGGTTGGGGATGGCGTCGGACGGGGGGGCGGTGGGGATGCGGCCGCCGTGCGAGGCGTTCAGCCAGTGAGGGTGGGGAGGATGGGAACCATGGGAGATTTGCGCGTCTGTTCCGGGGACACGTTGCGATCCCGCCGTTGGCGGGCTTGCGCAACGTGTCCCCGCCGACGCGGTGTCTTTTTCAACGGGCCGATAGGGGCCTATCGGCCTGTGCGTCCCGTCATTGGGGGGTGAACAAGGGGGGCGGACTTACCAGTGGCGTCGTTTGCGTCCGCGCGGGGCGCAGGGCGAGGCGCCGGAGCGGCGCTGGCGTCCGCGTGGCTGGGCGTGACGCTTGGCGCGGGCGCCCGTGGTGTGTTGGGAGTCTCTGTCTGCGGCGTGGCCTTGACGCGGGACCGGGGCGGCATCGCGTCTGGGCGCCTCGGCGGCTGGGGTGAGGGAGCGGGCGGGGGTTACAGGCAGGCGGGCGGAGATCATCTTCTCCACGTCATCGAGGCAGGGACGGTCGTCGCGGGTGACGAAGCTGGTGGCTGTGCCGCTGGCGGCGGCGCGCGCGGTGCGGCCGATGCGGTGCAGGTAGTCTTCGGCGCAGGCGGGGAAGTCGTAGTTGATGACGTGCTCGATGTCGGCGACGTCGAGGCCGCGGGCGGCGATGTCGGTGGCGATGAGGACGCGGTACTTGCCGCTGCGGAATCCGGCCACGGCGGCGTCGCGCTGCGATTGGGCGCGGTCGCCGTGAAGGCGGGCGACGTCATGGTCCCTGGCGGCTACGGAGCGGGCGAGGCGTTCGACCTTGCGCCGGGTGCGGGCAAAGACCAGCACGCGGCCGCCGCTCCGGGCGAGCAGGTCGAGCAGGAGCGGCATCTTGTCGCCTTCCTGCACGGTGAAGAGCTGCTGTTCCACGCGGGCGGCGGGGCGGGGGGGACTGACCTCGATGCGGGCGGGCGAGCGCATGCTGCGGCGCACGAGCTTTTCCACTTCGGCGGGCATGGTGGCCGAGAACATCATGGTCTGGCGGTCTTGGGGCAGCGCGTCGATGATTTCCTTGATCTGGGGCAGGAAGCCCATGTCATGCATGCGGTCGGCTTCGTCGACGGTGAGGACCTCGACATGGGAGAGGTCGATGGCGTTTGAGCGCAGGTGGTCGGCCAGGCGGCCGGGCGTGGCCACGACGATGTTGGGGCGGCAGCGCATGGCTTTGCGGTCTTCTTTGACGGGCACGCCGCCGACGAGGAGAACCACGCGGATGTCGCTGGACCTGCCCATGTTGTAGAGCGCGTCGGCGATCTGCCGGGCGAGTTCGCGCGTGGGCGAGAGGACGAGGGCGGAGAGGTTGGGATTGCCGGCGACGCGCTGGATGGTGGGCAAGCCAAAGGCTGCGGTCTTGCCCGTGCCGGTCTGGGCCATGCCCATAACGTCGGCGCCAGTCATGGCGACGGGGATGCAGCGGGCCTGGATGGGGGTGGGGGTTTCGAACCCCATGTCCGCTACGTCGTCGAGGATGGATTCCATGAGGCCGAAGGCGGAGAACGACGGGACATCGTGATGCTGGGTCAAACGACACCTCACTTGCAGGCGCCTGGCAGAACGGCTGGGCGGAGACCGCCGCGGAGCGCTCCCACATGGGATGGCCAGCGCGCGGCGCAGGCGGGCAGGCGGCCCGCCATGCGTCCCCGCGTGCGCCCGGCGTTCCGCTTTTGGACCCAGGCGCGAACGACGTGAAGGCTCAGTGTGAAAGCCCGATTGCGAACTTGCGACCGAACGCCAAAGCGGAACATGCGGACCCACTGCGCATTCGTTTTGCGGCAATGCGGGAACAGACTGAGGCCCGCGCCATGGAAAGGCACAAACGGAACGAACCAAGCGCGGGTCGTGACGGGTGGGGAAGAACTGCAGGATACTTTGAGGAGTTGCCTAAGCCCCTGCGAATCGCGACGCCAACCGGCATTCACGGTGTTGATGATAGCACAGGCGGGAAAGGAATGCAAATGAAAAAGGCGGCCGGACGCAAGGGACGGACACGGACGGCGGGACTGTCACGCTGAGTCATTGGGTGGGAGGATGAGGCCGCCGCCAAGCACGACGTCGTCTCGATAGAAGACGGCGGATTGGCCCGGGGCGGGGGCTTTTTGGGGGGTGTGGAAACGGACTTCGAGGCGGCTGGGGGAGAGGGGGATGAGGGTGGCGGGTTGTTCGCGCTGGCGGTAGCGGACTTTGACGTGTGCGTCGAGGGGTTGGGTGGGTTCGTCCATGCCGGTCCAGTTGGGGGCGCCGACGAGGATGTGGTCGGTCATGAGGTCTTCGATGGGACCGAGGACGACTTCGCGCCGTTCGGGGTGGATGGCGACGACGAAGAGGGGCTGGCCGCCGGCGATTTTGAGCCCGCGGCGCTGGCCGATGGTGACAGTGGCTGTGCCTTGGTGTTGGCCGAGGACTCGGCCCTGGGTGTCGATGATGGGGCCGGGTTCGAGGGCTTGGGGGCGGCGCTGGGCGAGGAGGGCGCGGTAGTCGCCGCCGGCCAGGAAGCAGATGTCCTGGCTGCCGGGCTTCTGGGCGACGGGGAGGCGGAGTTCGCGGGCGAGCTGGCGGACCTGAGCTTTGGTCATGCCGCCGAGGGGGAAGAGAGCGCGGTTGAGCTGGTCGCGGCTGAGGCTGTAGAGGAAGTACGATTGC
>CAYYEE010000629.1:0-2692 GCA_964470775.1 uncultured Planctomycetota bacterium
GCAGTCGTAAAAGGATAACAACCGGGCTGGAGTCCGGCTTGTGTTCTTTCGCCGTCCATGTGGCAGGGATGCGGCGTCTGGGCCGGTCCGATGGCGTGGGGCCGGCCGGGCCGCGGTCAGCGGTTCTGACGCGAAGGGGGGGTGGGGGCGATGAACTCTACCCAATGGCTTGCGCTGGGGCTTTGTGCGGTCATGGTGGTTGAGGCCGGGGGCCAGACCGTCAACGTGCCACAAACCGAAGAGGCGAGGCAGCTTGGCGAGCGGGCCATCCTCGAGAGCCGGCAGGCTTGGTATCACCTTGGCGTGGCAGGGGTGGCGGGGTTCGAGGCCAAGTTCAACGTGCAGCGCGAGGGGCAGGCCGTGGGCGTTGTCCACTTGACGGGCGACGTGGCCGCCCTGACGACCCAGAGCCGCTACGAAGGCGAGGCGCTGGACGCCAAGAGGGGCAAGTGGCTTGCGGATCAGCTCACCGACGCGGTTCGCACGGCCACGTATGACCAGGCGCCTCCGCCTGGCCTCTACGGCGCGGACGCGGGCGACCGCTACGTCGTGGTCAATCCCGGCGCAGCCTCCGACACGGTGCGCCAGGCGCTCTTCATTGTGGCCAAGGATCACTCGGAACTGGTTGTCACCACCTTTTACACGAACGGCATGTCCGTCAAGCAGACTTCGCGAACTCTGGAGTCAGGCGGCAAGCGTTACCTGCGGACCATGGAGGTGGAGTCGTGCCAGCCGGAGCGGGAGACCGTCCTGACGCAGTTCACGCTGACCTACACCCGGCAGGACGGCGCGGCCTTTCCAAAGAAGATCGCCATGACGGAAAAGGTGGGCCAGCGCGTGGCGCAGTGGGCGGCGGAGTTGCGCGAGTTGAAGCTGCGCCGCGGCCAGGCCCAGGCGGGCACGCCAGACACCCCAACGCCCGAAGCGCGCCCGCGCGACGACGCGGCCCCGCCCCAAGTCCCGCGCCAGGAGGCCAACCGCGCGCTGGCCCAGGACGTGGTCCGCAAGATCAACGCCTCGTGCTATTTATTGCCCGGCGCTGGGCTGCGGGCGTTTCGCGCCGTCTTCGCGGTGACGCGCGACGGCCAGCCCCAGGGCCGCTTGACGGCGTCGTGGGACGGCGGCGTCGCCAGGGTGACCCCTGAGGGGCTGGAAGGGGGCAAAGCCAACTGGCTCCGCAACTCGGCTCAGTGGGCCATGATGGTCACGCTGCTGGGCGTCATGCCGGAAGGAGACGCGGCCGGCTTTGCCGCGGCCCACGGCGGCGGCTACGCGCTGGACAGGTCCGACGAGGCCCAAGGCATGACCCGCCTCACTTGGATCGACAGCCATCTCCGCCGGACGCGCGACCTGATGCGCTACAAGGACGGCCTGGAGCTGGACACGGTGTTCCAGTGGGCCAGCGTCATGGGCAAGACCGTTGTGGCCGGCATAACCCGCGTCGCGCGCCATCCCCAGGCGCCGGAGATGAAGAACGTTTTTCGTCTTGAATACGCGGACAGGGAGGGCTTTCTTTTCTTTAAGACGCTCGAAATCGAGGACGTCTTTCCCATGGGCCGCAACGTGTGGAAGATGGCGCTGGAGAGCGCGGAACTGGCGCGTTGAAGGGGCGCGGGAGGAGAGACACATGAGCGGTCGCATAAGGCTGGCGGTGGCGGTGATGTCGCTGTTCGCCGGGGCTCTGGCGCTGGGGCAGGAAACGGTCAAGGCGGACCTGAAATGGGACGACTTGGCCAAGGAAATCCTGCCCAAGGTTCTGGCGGCCAATGGAGACCGCAACAGCATGTTGCGGCAGGTGCGCGGGCTTGAGTGCGACGTGGAAGTGCGAGCCACCACCAATCAGTCGTACACGCCCGTGATTATCCTCTTTCATCACTCCTGGAAAGACGGCGACGACAATGGCATCCTGTCGCCGGACGAAATCGAGGTCGAGACGAGGCAGGTTTCGCAGCGGGGTCTGGAGCGGGTCGTGCGCGGCATCAGGGACAAGTTGCGCAAGGCCTATGAGAACCCGTTGCCCGCGCTGCTGGCCTCCAACTTCGTCCGCGCGGCGCGCATCGAGGGGGGCTACAAGCTCCAGTTGAAACCCGTGGAGGGCAAGGGTGGCAAGGAGCCGGCCTATGATGTCATCTACGCGACGATAGACGAGCAGTTCCGTGTCACGGACGTGCGCGTCAGGTCCGTGGACGGATCCGACGTCTACACCAAGCTCAAACACGTCAGGATTGGCGACAAGTGGTACTCCGCGGGCTACAACGCGCGCACCGTGGCGCAGGGCATGACCAGCACCGAAGACGTGACTTACACCTACACCGACGTTGAGGGCGTGCCCCTGGTCACGCGCTCCGTCATCCGCCAGAGCTACGCCACGGCTATGGGCATGATGAGTTCCACGGAGGATTGGACGCTGAAGAACCTGCGCATCGAGAAGCGGACCACGCCTCTCAAGATGCCCGGCGAAGACGACGACGACCGCCTCTTCCCGAACAAGGGCAAGACCGCGCAGAAGACGCCCGACGCGGACGACGCGCTGTTTGGCGGCGGCCAAGGCGGCCAGGGCAAGGGCGCCAAGAAGGACGACACCGGCCTGTTTGAGGAAGAGGAAGCGGCGGGCGCCGGCGCCGCGGACCCGGAGTACGGACTTGTCAAGAACAAGCCCATCAAGATCGGCATGACCGCGAGGATCACCGGT
>CAYYEE010000630.1:0-2691 GCA_964470775.1 uncultured Planctomycetota bacterium
CGCGTCGGCGGGGACATGGCGCCTCAGCCCGCCAACGGCGGGATCGCAACGTGTTTCCGGAACAGACGCGACATTTTCAACGGGCCGCTAGGCTAGCCCCCCCGCCACGTCGCCGCCCCCCCTCCCGCGGCGGTCGCCGTTCTTTCGTCCCTTTCCGCGCGCCCCGCCAATTCCCCTACTTCACCGCCGCCACATTATCCAAGTAGAAATTCCCCGGCGCCTTCGTATAAAGCAGCAAGAACATCGTCCGAACGTTCTTCAGCTGATCCCCGATCTTCGCCTCGTGGCGCCATCCCGACGACTTGGACTTGAAGTCGCCCACCTGCAACCGATACCGCACCCCCGCGTTCGGGCCAGGATTGATCCACACCTGCCGCGACTCATAGAACTCATCCGCCTGAATGGCCAGCGCCATGCCCACCTTGTCGCTTGTCGCGTTCTCGATATCCAGCTCGATGGCGTCGCGGCTCGACAAGTCAATGCGGATCCCCCGCGAAATCGCCGCCTTGTCCTTCGCCCCCGCCTCCAGCGTCAGTTGCAACCGCTGCGACCCCTTGCGATTCACCACGCTCACCATGCACGGATTCCCCCACCCCTCGGCCTTCCACAACAGGTTCCCGTCCGCCTCGAAGTCATCCAGCGTCCACCGCGCCCCGTCGGGCGGGTACTTCTCGTCAATGTCCGCCTTGGCCTGAGCCTCGCGCAGCTTGCGCGCCTTCTCCTCTTTCGCCCGTTTCTCCAGCAACGCCTTGGCCTCCGCGATCGCTTTGGCCGCCGCGTCCGCGGCCCGCCGCTGCTCCTCCGCCTGCAACGCCTTCGCCTGCGCGGGCGTCATCCACTGGTCCTTGTACTTCACCCGGCCCAGCTTCTGGTTATACTCGTCCTCGGTCAAGTACTCCTTGAACTCCTCGCGGTACGTCCGCCCCTCGGCCAGCATGTCCTTGTCGTACCGCTCCTTCTTTTGCGCCGGCGTCATCCACTCGCCCTTGTACTCCACCATCCCCTTGGCGCCGTTCACGATCTCCTTGCTGCCAAGGCGGTTCGTGATCCGCCCGATCTCCGCGTTGATGCGCCCGCGCGCCTCTTCCAGCGGCTTGCGCGCCGACGCCACGCCCACCCCGGCCAGCGCGTCCTCGATCTCGTCCTTCATCCCCCTGGCCAGGTTCAAAGCGCTCTCAAAGGACTCCTTCGCTTTGGCGTACGACTCGGCCTTGGCCAGGCTTTCCGCCTCGCCGACCATGCGGCCCAGCTCCGGTTCCCGCTGCGCAATCCGGTCCGCCAGCACCCGCGCGTTGCTCAGCGCCCGCTGTTCGTTGATGTAGGAAATCGCATAGGCCCCCGCCCCCAGCGTAATCGCCACCAGCGCCGCGCCGGCCGCGACATACAGCCCTGGCTTGCGGCGGGGCTTGGGCCGCAGCACCGGCGCCGGACGGCCCGGCTTGGGCCCCGCCTCCGGCCGCGGCCGCGCCGCCGGCCCAACCCCCGAAGACGGCGGCGGCGTGTGCGCCTCGGCCAGCAACGCTTCCAGCAGCTTGTCTTCCGACGCCGGCGTCTTGGCCGCGCGCGCCGGGGCCGGCGCCTCAGGCGCGGGCACCCGTGTCTTGCAGCGGGGACAACGAGGCGTCAAGCCGGCGTAGTCGTCCGGCCCCTTCAGCGGCGTATCGCACGTTGGGCACACGGTCTTAAGCATGGCTTGGCTCCGCGGCGGACATGTCGCGCCTTCCGCGCCGGGCGCGCCTTCCCATGTCATTCTAGCGCCGCCCCAAGAGCCAAGTCAAAGACCTGCCCGCCTGTTGACCCCGCGCCGGTGGCCGCCATATACTCATGCCTTTCGGCCGCGTTCGGCGGCGGCCGCTATCCACTATGGAGAAAGGAACCCGATGAACGACGTCATGGAAAAAGTCTTGTCGCGCGATCCGGACCAGAAGGAATTCCACCAGGCCGTCCGCGAAGTCCTCGAAAGCCTCAGCGAGTTCCTCTCCGCCAACCCCCAGTACCAGCGCGCCAGCCTCCTCGAACGCCTCGTCGAGCCTGAGCGCATGATCATCTTCCGCGTCCCCTGGCTCGACGACCAGGGCAAACCCCGCGTCAACCGCGGCTATCGCGTCGAGTTTAACAGCGCCATCGGCCCGTACAAGGGCGGCCTCCGCTTCCACGCCTCGGTCAACCTCAGCATCATCAAGTTCCTCGGCTTCGAGCAGGTCTTCAAGAACGCCCTCACCACCCTGCCCATGGGCGGCGGCAAAGGCGGCAGCGACTTCGACCCCAAGGGCAAAAGCGACAACGAAGTCATGCGCTTCTGCCAGAGCTTCATGACCGAACTCCAGCGCCACATCGGCCCCGAGACCGACGTCCCCGCCGGCGACATCGGCGTGGGCGGACGCGAAATCGGCTTTCTCTTCGGCCAGTACAAGCGCATCCGCAACGAGTTCACCGGCGTGCTCACCGGCAAAGGCCTCAACTGGGGAGGCTCCCTCATCCGGCCCGAAGCCACCGGCTACGGCCTCATCTACTTCGCCGAAGAGATGCTCGCCTCCCGCGGCGATTCCCTCAAAGGCAAGACCTGCCTCGTCTCCGGCTCCGGCAACGTGGCCCAGTACGCGGTCGAAAAGATCAACCAGATGGGCGCCAAAGCCGTCACCCTCAGCGACTCCGACGGCTTCATCTACGACCCCGACGGCATCAGCGACG
>CAYYEE010000631.1:0-2689 GCA_964470775.1 uncultured Planctomycetota bacterium
GGCCTCGACCACGAACTCCACGGCCGAAGCCATGACCCACAGGCCAAGCCACCCTAACACGATCACGCACAAGACGCCGCGCTTCAAGCCTCACTCCTTCCGCACCGAGCTCCGTCAGCGCGCCCCATATCGAATCGCCGCCCACAGACCTGCCAGAAGGACACCTGTCATCAGCAGCGCCCACAAGAACATCTTGAGCCTTTCCGTCAACGTCGGCTCTCGCGTCAGGTCAGGCCGGTTGAGCGCCTGCCCGACAGAGGGTTCGCCCGATTCCTCGGTGACGACGGTCTTGCGCAAGATCTCAACGTTGACGCCTTCATCGAAGCCAGCAGCCCTGTAGATCACTCCGCATCTCGGACAGAGCAACTCGCCCCTCCCCCGTTGCTGAATCGTGCCCAGGAGCCGCTGGCACCTAGGACAGATGACCTTGACCTCAGGCCCCAGGTCGCTGCCATCGAACACCGTCACATAGCGCGAATTGCCATCCTGACCAGTGTATCTGCTCATCGCTTGACGCAGCCTCGGCAGTGACGAAACTCAGCCGAGTCGGTCCTCGACGACACGCCGCGATAGAGCTGATGCGCCTCGATGTAAGAGACGACGGGCGCAGGCGCAAGATAGCGAATGGATCGACCAGCGGCGACACGGCGCCGAATCTCCGTGGAAGACACATCCACGAGTGGAATGTGGATCACGCGCGACAGCATTTCCTCGACAGGCCTGGCGCCCACCTTGGCCACCAGTTCTTTCGGCGGCTCCAAGGCAAAGCCTGGCCGCGCAAAGGGAATGAACCGGCAGACCTGAAACAGGGCCTCCACGTCCCGCCACAACGCAAGCTCCCGCACCGAGTCGGCGCCGATCAGGAACGGCGCCGGCTCCGACGCGCCCCACTGCTTCTGCCAGGCGCGAACAGTGTCGATGGTATAGGAAACGTCCGCGCGGCGCACCTCGTAGTCCCACACGCTCAGCCTCGGGTTGTCCTCCACGGCGAGTTGCGTCATGCGCAGCCGATGAAAAGCCGGGGCCAGATCTTGAGTGCGCTTGTGCGGGGGGACCCCAGCCGGCGCCAGCGTCACTTGGTCCAGACCCGCCGCGTCCAGCGCGCCCTCGGCCACCATCACGTGGCCGGTATGGATGGGGTCGAAGCACCCGCCGAACAGAGCGACGCGGCCGAAGGTGATCCCCGCTCTCCTCTCGCCAGAGACACCTGCCATCAGGCCCCCTCCATGGCGCGCAGCAGGTCGCGCAACTGGGCAGCGCGTTCGTAGTCCTCGGCGGCGATAGCGTGCTTCAGACGCTCCTTGACGATCTGCATCTCCGTCGGCGGCCTCTTCTTGGAAAGGTCCTTTGCCATCTCCTCGAGGACGCTGAGAGACCGGGCCTTCTCAACGCTGAAGGTCTCCGTGGGCACGTCAGGAAGGTTGCGGATGCGGTCCGACGCCTCGGAGATGATGTCAAGGGCGAGATGGAAATCCGACTGCTGCATAGCCAGGATTGCGCGCGCCATAGCGTTCATACGGATGATATACGGCCAATACTGGGACGACGCAACCTTGTCCTCCGGCTTCGCCGCGCACGCGTCCACCAACGCAAACGCGCGCATGTTGCGCTCGGTGTCACGGATGACCTGCTCGTACTCGCCGGCCTGGAAACACAGCAGATACCGGTAGTAGTAGAGAACACTCTCGTCCCGCAGCTTGGCGCAGTCGTCCGAGTCAAGAATCAACGCCGCGCCCCCCTCCGCGGCGGCGCGAGCCTGCAGCGCCTCATAATGATGGAGATAGGACTCTTCTCCCCCGGGACGGAAGCCGTCGGGCCGCCCGGTCAACTCGTACTGCTCAATGCCCAGTGGCTGACGAACTTGCAGTTTGGGCAGGCCGTCCTCCCCAATAATGCGCCGGACATTCCGCTCCGGGTCGTAGGGCCATTCCTTTAGTATGGCCGCGATGTCCTGCGTCATGGCCAAAGCTCCACCCACACGGAAGGCGCGATCCGGTCGCCCTTCCCTCTTCCCTTCTTCATTGTAGCGCTCCCACAGGCGCAAGGGAAGACCGCCCGCAAGACTTGCCCGCCAGGGCCAAAACGGTCATACTCTGGCGGATGCGGAATGCGATTAGCTTTCGGGAGTCGCGCCGGCGCAACCGGCTGGCGCCGGCTGTCACGCGCATGAAACAGGCTTTTACCGTGTGAAGACACTCTTCTGTCCACAGGAACCGAGGAGATATGACCAGGAAGATGGTATCGGACCTCAAGGCTGGCGAGCCGGTAGACGAGGTCTTCCTGCTCTGCAAAAACGAGCTTAAGCGCTCTCGAAATGACTCGCTCTACCTAGACCTGCTGTTCCGCGACAAGAGCGGAACCGTAGCAGGCCGCATGTGGGATGCTTCTGAAAAGGTCTACGAGGCTTTTTCCGTGGACGATTTCGTGCACGTTAAAGGCCGGGTGGAGCAATACCGTGACGAGGTGCAAATCTCCGTCAAGTCGCTGAGCCAGCCGGACATGAGCAAGCTCCGACTGCGGGATTTCATGGCTCAGAGCGAACGCGAACCCCTGGAAATGGAGAAGGACCTCCGCCAGTTGCTGAGCGTGATCCAGGACCCGGATTACCGCAGGCTGGTGGACGCGTTTCTCGCGGACGAGGAGTTCATGGCCGCGTTCCGCACCGCGCCGGCCGCGATCACGAACCATC
>CAYYEE010000632.1:0-2688 GCA_964470775.1 uncultured Planctomycetota bacterium
AGCTGATGGAGCTCTTCAACGAAGAGCTGACCCAGAAGTAGCGCCCCCAACCGATCCATCCGAATTGTTCTGGCCGTCCGATCGGCCGGACCCGTCAGGCCTGTCAGACCTGCCCCTGCCCCCGCCCTTGAACCACCCGCGCCAGCCCCCGCACCAGCCGGCCCAACACCGACCCCCGCACCACGATCGCGTTGTGGGGGCACACCTCGGCGCAGCAGTAGCACGCAATGCACCGATCCTCCGCCACCACAATCCCCTCCGGCGAAACCGCAATCGCGCCCGCCGGGCAGTTGCGCTCGCACAGCCCGCACCGCCGGCACAACTTGGGATCCGCCACGGCGTGCCCGTGCCCCGCCTGCTCATACGCCCACGCCGCAAACCACCGCGGCATCACCCGCCACAGCAAACTGCGCGCTTTGGGGCCGCCGGGCAAGGCCCACTTTGCCGGCCGCGCCTGCTCCAGCGTCGCCCCCACCACATCAATCGCGTCCAAGTCCCCCACGCCCAGCCCCCGCGCCGCCGCCTCGCGCGTCGTGGGCGACAGATGCGGCGCCAGGCCCATCATCGCCCCGGCCACCGCGTCCAGCGCCACCCCGTCCCCGCTCGCCAGCAAGTACCCGACTTCCCGCGCCCGCCCCCCTGCCGGCCCCTCCCCCTCCATCCCCACCACCGCGTCCATCACGGTCAACGCGGGCCGGACCACGCTGTAGATATCCACCAGCGCCCGCGACATCTCTTCGGGCTTAGGCGCCTGGACGTGGATGTCCTTCTTGCCCTTGCCTGGCACAAGCCCCAGCAGGTTCTTCACCGCCCCCGTCATCATCGTCAGCCCGTGCGTCTTGAACTTCGGGGCGTTCACCACCGCGTCCACATCGACCGCCACCTTGGGCACGCGCACGCTGCTCAATACGCGCCCCTCGCGGACGGGCAACGACACCCACGCCGCGCGGTCGAAGTTCACCGCCTGCGCCCCGGTGTCGCTAGCCAGCGCCCGCACCCCGCCCACGTCCAGGGCCCGCGCCGTCGAGTCCTCGGACAAGCACCCGCACGAATCGCCCACCCACACCCTCGCCCCCCGCGCCAGCGCATACTCCACCAACGCCCGGATCACCGCCGGGTGCGTGTTGACCGCCGCCTCGGGGGGATGCGTGCTGCTCAGGAGGTTGGGCTTGACCAGAATGCGCCGCCCCCGCGCAAACACCTCCGCCGCCTCGGGCAGCGCCCCCAGCGCCTGCGCCAGCGATGCCCTCACCACGTCCATGTCGTAACTGGCGCACGGCTGCAACGCCACCCGCGCGCGGCCTGCCGTCTTCGTCATGCCGCGCTCTCCCCCAACGGGGACATGTTGCGCAAGCCCGCCAGCGGCGAGACCGCGCCTCTTCTCCGGAACACAAAGGAACCTGGGCCGCTCACCGGCATTCCTTCAGCGAAAGCGCGAAGCTCTTGCCCCACTCGCGGAACGCCGCCAGGTCCGCCTCCGTCGGCGCAAAGCGCACCTTGGGCGCGCCCCCAAAAACGTTCAGCCGCATCGCCTCCAGCCGCCGCTCCATCATCCCCACCGCCTCTCCGCTCCACCCGAACGACCCAAACGCCGCCGCCGCCCGCGCCGAAGGCTTCACCGTCGAAAGATACGCCAGCGTCTCCCACATCGGCTTGGGCGCGTCACGCGCCACGGTAAACGCCGCGAACATCAGCCCGCATGCCCGCTCCATCAACCCCCGCTGCTCCAGCCAATCCGCCTCCGTCACGTGCAACACCTCCACCTCCGCCTCCGCGTCCTTCACCCCAGCCGCCACCGCGTCCACCATCTTTTTCGTGTTCCCGTGCGCCGAAGCGTAAAAGATCCCCACCACCGGCTTGCCGCCCCGCGCCACCGTCGCCCACTTGCGATACGCCTCCACCCGGTCCTTCCAGCCCCGCCGCAACACCGGACCGTGGCTCGGCCCGATCCACGCCACCTCCAACCCGTCCACCTTGGCCACCGCCTCCAACACTTTGTCGCGGAACGGCCGCATAATCCCTTCATAGTAGAGGCGGAAGTCATCCTCATACGGCTTGCACTCATCGTCAAAGATGCTCTCGCCGCAGAAGTGCGCCCCGAAAGCATCGCACGACAGCAGCGCCTTGTCCTCCACGACATAGCTCATCATCGTGTCCGGCCAGTGCAAGAACGGCGCATGAACGAACCGCACGGTCTTGCCGCCCAGGTCCAGGGTCTCCCCGTCCGCCACCGCGTGGCCGTTGAAGGGCTTGTTGAGCAGATCGCCCAGATAGTGAAGCGCCGGCCGCGTGCCCAGCACCCGCGCCTGCGGCGCCTCCTCGATCAGCCGCCCCAGCGTGCCCGAATGGTCCGGCTCCGCGTGGTTCACGATAATCGCCTCGATGGACTTTGGAGCCACCTGGCTCCGCAGGTTCGCCAGGAACTCATCCGCGAACTTCGCCTTTACCGTATCCACCACCGCCACCTTCGCCCCCCGCACCAGATACGAGTTGTAGGTCGTGCCCGACTTCGTCGGCAGCAGATCGTCAAACACCTTCAGATCCGGATGCCTCACCCCGATCCACCACACGCCTGGACAAATCGTCTGCGCGCTCATTTTGCGCCTCCTGCTAAAAAGCGCGGGGAGAACTCACCTCAACGCCATTCCATTCTACGCCCCGCCCCACCGCCCGGCAACCCCGCCCCCG
>CAYYEE010000633.1:0-2685 GCA_964470775.1 uncultured Planctomycetota bacterium
TGCTTGCCGGAATCGGGGCGAAAAGCGGGCTGCGGAGGCCAAAAACTGACAACATTTGGCCGCGTGGAAGCGAAAAGCGAAAATAGCATAAAAGTCCGAGAAATTCAAATTTCCGGCGATTCTACGAGTGGGCGAGGCGGGAATCGAACCCGCACGGCGCTTGCGCGCCAAAGGATTTTAAGTCCTTTGTGTCTGCCGTTCCACCACTCGCCCGACCCTCGAAAGCATGATCGGGATTCTATCAGTGGCGACGGAGCAGAGCAACTGTCTTGGACGGCGAGGTTTGTTTGCGGCTCGACGCCTGCGGAAGGCGGGATCGCAAGATGGGTCCACCGCGGCTTGCCAGACGGGGACTGGTCGGAGCCCCGGGGATCGTGACTGCGTGGACTTCGGATGGTCCGGAGTCCAGACTTGGCGTGACAGGTATGTCCAATTCGCCCTGAACCAAGGCCCCCTGTCCTGCAGCCACTTTGGCTGTCACCTGCCGCTTTGGCGGATGGGCAGGGTCCGGCTTTCCGTTTTCAGGCGCCCTGTCACGTATGTCTGGCGCGAAAACAACAACGCCGAATGGTCTGGACCATCCGGCGTTGAGGTCGGTGATGCTCAGGGCTTCTCGACTGCCGATACAGGTTTATTTGCTCGGCGACATGGTCAAGCTTGCAGGCCGGTCGGAGGATGGCTCGATGCTGATGCCGCGCACGTCGAGGAGCGTGCCCAATTCCTTCTCCAAGTTGGCCAAGGAAATGTGGTAGTCGATAAGGGCGTTGACGTAGTCGCGCTGGGCCGCGACGACGTCCTTTTCGACGTCCAGCACCATGTAGCTGGTGGACCGTCCCACTTCCTTCTTGCGCTGCTCGGCTTCGAGCCGCTTGCCCTGGAGTTCCTGGGCCTTGCGGGTAGCCTTGACGCGCTGCTCGTCGGTACGGATGCGGCGGATGGCCGAGCGGACGGCGACCACGATGTTCTGCTCGGTCTGTTCGCGGCTGAGCTTGGAGCGCCGCAGATCCAATATGGCGCTGCGCACCCCCGCCTTGGCCGAGCGGTTGCCCAGCGGATAGCTGAAAGTCACGCCGGCTGTGCTGCTGTTGCGGGGGTTGATGCCGATGCGGGACGGCGCCTCGGTGAACCCGCCGTCGAGTCCCTGATAGGCCAGCGAGGCGGTCATGTTCAGCGTGGGCATGAGTTCGTTGGTGCGCTGGCGCACGGCGATTTCCAGGCTCCGGCGCTCGATGTCGAGCTGGTGCAGTTCGGGCCGGCACTTGAGGGCGATGGACAAGGCCTTGGAAAGGTCGAGTTCGGGTGAGATGTCCTCGATCCTTTCCACGGGCTGGTCGAGGGGCACGATGTGCAGGTCCTTGAGCCGCCAATCGTCCGGAAGGTTGATGATGTTCTTGAGTTGGTCCTCGCGGTCGCGCACGGTTGACTCGGCGGAGATGACGGAGCTGAGGCGCACGGCCACGCCTGCGTCGGCCGTGGTCACTTCAAGCTCGGGCTGTGTGCCGGCCTTGTACTGCAAGTAGCTGCTCTGACGGTTGTCCACCGAAACCTGCAGAGACTTGACGCTGACGCGCAAATCTTCGATGGCGCGCACCAGGTTCCAGTAGGCGCTTTCCGTGTCGAAGACCGACTGGATGCTTTGCTGGCGGAACTGCTCGTCAGAGATGTCGCGATTGTTCTTGGCGATGCGGATGCCGGCCAGGTTGTAGTCCAGCCCCGCCCCGCGCAGCAACGGATGCGTGATGGCCATGAAGGCCGCGGCCGTGTAGTAGGGTTCATAGGAGGTGACGTTCGAGAGCGTCGAGCTCTCGTTGTAGCCCATGTCATAGCCCACGCGGAACACACCGCCCGTGTAGGTCGGGAAGTTGACGCCCAAGCCGCCCGTGGCGCCCAGCGTGTACGTGTCGTTGCCTCCCCGCGTCGTGGAAGCCTGACGGTTGGTCGTGACGGCCAGCAGCCCCCCGTTGCCGTCCTGGTCGCCGCTGGTGACGGTCGGGTCGAACACGGCCTGTTGCTTGATCAGCGCTTCCGCCGCCTGCATGGGGCTGATCTGCTGAATCTTTATGCCGTAGTTGTTTTCGATGGCCATGGTCACGCACTGCCTGAGGGACAGGGATATCTTGCGGCCCTTCGCTTCCTTGACGGTCTGAAGCAGGCGGTTGGCCACGTCAATCGGCTCTTCGGATTCCGACAGGACAATGGATTCCTCCACGCCCGTCTTGGCGCTGTCCGGGGCGGCTGCGGGCTGCTGGGCGAAGGTTTGGGGAACCGTCCCCGCCAGCACGACCGCCAGGATTGCTTTCGCCGCTTGTCGGGCGGATTTGCGACCTGTCATATTGAGACTCCTTCAACTGGCGCCGCCCCTGCCGAAGCAGGAGCGACGCAGGCTGCTAGCCGGACTCCGCCCCCCCGCTGCGCCGGCCTTGGTGTTCGTTATGTCATCCCTATCGCAGCAACCCGTAGGCGCACAGCGCGCGCCGAATGACGGCCTGGTTGGCCTCGGAAGGCGGCGACAAGGGCAGACGCATCTCGGGCCCAACCATGCCCAACATGGCCATAGCCGCTTTGACCGGGATAGGATTCGTTTCAACAAAGAGCGCTTTGACCAGGGGGAACAGCTTCATATGCGCCCTGAGGGCGCCCGCCGCGTCACCGGCCAAGAAGGCGGAGGTCAGCGCGCGCACGTCG
>CAYYEE010000634.1:0-2684 GCA_964470775.1 uncultured Planctomycetota bacterium
GGAGACGGTGGGCAAGGAGTTCCCGCCCAGCGTCATCCAGACCGTGACCAGCCGGATTGAGGACTGTTCGGACCAGATCGGGGGCCGCTATGACGTGGCGCTGTGTTCGCTGTCCTATCATCACATGCCGATCGAGGTGAAGCGAAAGCATCTGGAGCGGCTGAAAGAACACTTCGACCACTTGGTGATCTTTGAGGTGGACGCGAACAACGACACGCCGGAGTTGTTCAGCCCTGAGCTGGCCGTGTCGGTCTATCAGTCCTATGGCCGGATTATTGATTTTGTGTACGCGCATGACGCGCCGGTGGAGGTGGCGCAAGGGTGCGTGGACTGCTTCTTGATGACGGAGGAGATCTCGTTTTTTTGACGCAGCCTCGCGGCATGAGGAGCGACTACCACATGACGCGGGGGCAATGGCGGGATCTGTTTGACTCGGCGCTGGGCGAGGGTTTCGAGCGGCTGTGCGAATCGACGTCGTATGCGGATGAGTATCTGGACCTGTTTACGATGCACTATGGGAGGAAATGAGCAGGGCGCCGGACGTGTCGGACGGATGTGGGGTCGGCGGCGGTTCGCGCGCAAGCCGCGGGCGCCGGGTGGAAACATGACCAGGAGGAGAACGATGAGCCGGTTGTGGCTGGCGGTGATGGCGGCGGTTGTGGCGGGCGTGGGGCCGGGTTGCGCGAGCAAGGCGGCGGTGAAGCCTGTGGCGGCGCCGAGGCTGGTGGGGTTGACCGAAGAGAACCCGCCGTTGAGCTTTGAGCGGAATGGGGAGCCGGCCGGGCTGGCCGTGGACGTTGTGAAAGAGATTATGCGCCGCCGGGGCGAGGCGGCGCCGATCAAGATCATGGCCTGGGACAAGGGCTATGGTATGGCGCAGACGGCGCCCGATACGGCGCTCTTTTCGATGATTCGGACGGCGGAGCGCAACCAGAAGTTCCAATGGGTGGGGCCGATCGCGCGCGTGGAGACGGCGTTTTACGCGCGCAAAGGCTCGACGCTGAAGGTGGCGAGCATGGACGACGCGAAGAAGGCGCGGGCCGTGGCTGTGGTCAAAGACGACTCGCGCGAGCAGTTGCTGCGCGGGCAGGGCTTCAAGAATCTGGTGTTGTGCCCCAGCTATGAGGATGCGGCGCGGCGGCTGGTCTCGGGCGAGGCGGACCTGATGCCTAACGACGATTTGACCATGCCGGCGCTTCTGAAAGGCCTTTGCGTGGACGGGGAGACGGTGTTCAAGGCGCACGTCTTCGCCACGGACCTGATGTACGTTGCGTTCTCCAAGAGCACGCCGGAGGCGGTGGCGCGCGGGTGGCAGGAGACTCTGGACGCGATGAAGCGCGACGGGACGTTTGGCCGCATTTACGGCGCATGGCTGCCCGGCGAGACGCCGCCGGGCGTTTTGCAGCTCGTGACTGAGAACTACCCGCCCATCACCTTTGAGAAGGACGGCCAGGTGACGGGGCTGGCGACGGAGGTGGTTCGGGAACTCATGAAGCGCGTGGGCTGTAACGAGCCCATCCGGCTGACGGCGTGGGGAGACGCGTACCAGATGGCGATCGTGAACCCGAACGTGGCGCTGTTTTCCACGACGCGCACGGAGAAGCGCGAGAAGTTGTTTCACTGGATCGGTCCTATCGGGTCCTATCGGGACGCGCTGTACGCGCGCAAGGGGTCGGGGCTGAAGCTGGCTGCGCTGGACGACGCGAAGAAGGTGGGCAAGATCGGCGCGGTGCGGGGGTGGTTTTCGGAGGAGATGCTGCGCGCCAAAGGGTTCAAGAACCTGGACGTGGCGGCCTCGCCGGTGGAGAGCGCGAAGAACCTGCTGAGCGGCAAGGTGGAACTGTGCGCGTTCACGGACATGACCGCGCCGGACATCCTGCGCCAGGCGGGCGGCAGCATGGATGACTTGGAGCGCGCGCTGGTTATCAAGGACTATGAGTTCTACGTGACGCTCTCGCTGGGCACGCCGCCGGAGACGGTCAAGGCGTGGCAGGACGCGTTCAACGCGATGAAGGCGGATGGCACGGTGGGGAAGATCGGGCGCAGGTGGATTCCGGAGTAGGGACGGAAGGGACAGCAAGAACAACGGAGACGGTGGGGACGGAGCAAGAGCCCGGTTCGCGAGGCGGGGGGGGCTTTGACAGGGGACCCGCGTTGGGGCAGAATATGCGGCCCTGGCCTTGGCTGCGGGTGGCGTGGTTCCGCGGATGAAGATGACCGTGAATGAAGAGTTGACGTTGTTGAGCGAATCGCCGGAGCGGACGCTGGCGCTGGGCGAGGCGCTGGGCCGCGCTCTGCAAGGGGGCGACGTAGTGGCTTTGCGCGGCGACCTTGGCGCGGGCAAAACGTGGCTGACCAAGGGGATTGCGGCTGGGGTGGGCGTGGCGGCGGAGGAGGTGACAAGTCCGACGTTTGTGCTGATGCACATCTATGAGGGCCGGGTGCGGGTGGCGCATTTCGACGCTTACCGGCTGCGGAGCGCGGGGGAGATGCTGGACCTGGGGGCGGAGGAGGCGTTTTTCGGCGCCGGGGCGGCCGTGGTGGAATGGGCCGATCGCGTGGAAGGGGCGCTGCCCGAGGACCGGCTGGACATCGAGATGAGCGTGGCGGGCGAGCGGTCGCGCCAGATCGTGGCTCGCGCGCGGGGGGCGAGGGGGAGGCGGTTGTTGGCGGCGCTGGCGGGG
>CAYYEE010000635.1:0-2680 GCA_964470775.1 uncultured Planctomycetota bacterium
CATCCATCGCCAAGCCCACGACCCGCGCGACGCGGACGACCGCCAGCGCTACCAGACCATCTACGCCGCGCAGCCCGGCGCCGTGGCCGCGCCCACGGCCGGACTCCACTTCACCCAGCGTGTCTTTGAGGAACTCGCGGCCAAAGGCGTGGACAAGACCTTTGTCACGCTTCACGTGGGCGCCGGCACCTTCCGCCCCATCTCCACGCCCGACATCCGCCAGCACGCCATGCACACCGAGACGTACTCCGCCAGCCAAAGCGCCATCGACGCCGTCCGCGCCGCCCAAAAGCGCGGCGGCCGCGTCATCCCTGTCGGCACCACCGCCTGCCGCGTGCTCGAAACGCTGGCCCGGCGCGGCTGGGCGCCCGGCCCCGGCGAGACCGGCATCTACCTATACCCCACCTGCCCCTTCCTCGCCGCCGACGCCCTCATCACCAACTTCCACCTGCCCCGCAGCACCCTGCTCGTCCTGGTCAGCGCCTTTGCCGGCCGCCAGCGCATCCTCGACGCCTACGCCGAATGCGCCCGACTGGGCTACCGCTTCTTCAGCTACGGCGACGCGATGCTGATCGTGTAGTCCCCGTCAGACCTGTTGGACTTGTCAGACAGGTCCCAGCCGGTCCCCACCAAAACGCCGCGGGAGAGACTCATTGCCTCTCCCGCGCAGATAAGCGCCGCTATTTGCCGCCGGGGCGCGGGCGCCTTGCCCGCCTGCCGCGTCTACTTCCGCGCCGGCGCCGTCTCTGGACCCGGCCGCACAATCTCCGTGGCCTTGTCCGTCACCGCGGTGGGGATGCGGATGTTCAGGCGGTCAGCCAGCGCGGCGTTGATGTAGATGTCGCTGCCCTTGGTCTGCACGAACTTGGGGTCGATTTGATCCATACGCAAGGTCAGCGCCTGAATGGCGAAATCACCCATCAGCCGGCCGGTCTCCGCGGCCGGCGGCGCCACAGCCATCATCAACCCGTCGCACATCACCGCGTCGCGCTGGAACGCCACGGTCGGGATCTTCACCGCCGCGGCCGTGGCCTTGGCCACTTCCTCCAAGCCGCACACGTTGCCCAAGGAATCCTTAAGAGCGGTCATGCCCACGCACAGGATCACATCCACGCGGTTCTGCATGGACAGCGCTTCCGCCACCCATTCGTCCTTGGTCCGCAGCGTCTTCACCGCCACCACGGACATGGGCCAGTCCTTGCGCGCGCGCAACTGCGCCAGCACCGGCCACGACAACGGCCCTTCGTCCGCCAACACGCCCAGCCTCGCCGCCTGAGGCCAGGCCGACTTCGCCAGCAGCATGGCTTCTTCCACGCTGGGCGGCGACCACACGCCCACCACGCGGCCGCTGCGCGCCAGGCCATACTGCGCCGGGTTGGTCTGCAACCCGCCCACGACAAACACCGTGGACGCATCGCTCAGCTTGCCCGCCAGCTCCGTGATGGCCGCGTCCCCCAAGCAAGCCACCACCTTGGCCGAGGAGTTCAGTACGCGCACGCGCGCCAGCTTGCCGATCTCCTCCCGCCCGGCCGCGGTCTGCACGTCGGAGACCGCCATCTCGTGCACCTCGACCACCGCCTTGACCGCCGGGCTCTTCAGCGCCTTCTCGAACTCCTGAACCGCCAGCGCGGTGGCCGGGTTCTGCATACTTTGGCTCGCCACGAACAGCATGTCCGTACGACACCCCGCCGCGCCAAGAACAGCCAACGCCGCCAAAGCCAGAAGCCGCTTCATCGCCTTGCCCTTCCGTGAAAACACAACCTGAACCCGCAGCCGATGGAACCCGCGATCGTGATCCGGGGCGCCCAGCGTTCCCGGCTTCCCGGTCTCCGCGTCCAGCCCCGCGCTCGCGCGGTCCTCTCAACAACCCGGCCCGAATCCTAACCCCCTCCAGCGGCCCTGTCAACATGGCAAGTATCTGCGCCCAGTGATCCAAACCACCGAACCGCAAAGCAACGCGGAAAGACAGAACCCGGGACGAACGTTTGGCAGGACCATGCGAGGGCCCAATTCCGAGCGCGTTCGGCAAGTGAAACTGGTCTCCGGGCAGGCAAGGCTCGACGTTCCATGTAAGAGCGACGAGAAAGCCGCAACCCATTGAATTTTCGAGAAGAACCCCGCCCTCTCGCCAAGGCGGAGATGGAAGAGAAAAGCGCCGAAACATGGCCTGCGCTTTCTTGAAAACCCGCTGCGCGGCTCTCCCAAGAGTGAGACGTGTCGCTGCCGCACGCGCGCATCGCGAATCCACGCGGCGCTGCGCCCCCAGAACCGCGGCCGGACGAGCCTGACACCGCTCCCCAACACAACGGCCAGGAACGCTCTCGCGCTCCTGGCCGCTTTTCGCTTCTCTTGACTAACCGTCTCAGCCACGAGGCAGCGCATCCGGCGGGATCATCTCGCCGAAGCGCTTGGCCGAGGCCATAAGCCGGCCGCGCTGCTCGGCCAGGACGCGGAACAGGGCTTCGGGCGCGTCGGCCAGGTTGTCGCGGTGGTATTTCTCCACGCGGTCCAGCTTGGCCAGGTTCTCGGCCACGCGGATGGTGAACTGATTCGCGTAATCGTCTTCGCTGTAGTCCTTGCCCAAGGTCTCGCGGAACAGCCTCTTGAGGTCCTCGAACAGAGGGACGCGGCCAGTGGGGCCTTCGGCGCAACCCACTTCGCGATGCACGCGCAGTTCCAT
>CAYYEE010000636.1:0-2675 GCA_964470775.1 uncultured Planctomycetota bacterium
CCTTGTGCGCCCTTTTTGCGCTACTCTTCCGGCGCGTGACGCCAAACTCCAGGGACGCCTTCAAGGCGTCCGTCACCGCGGACATCGAGAAGCACGCGGCGGAACTGGATGGCGGCAAGACGCGGGGAATCCACCAGCGCGTCGCTTCCGCCCTGCTGTTGGAGAGCATCCCCATGCAGTCCAACAGCGGCTTGGATGTTTCGGACCTGACGCTGGCTGTCCTGCGTCCCGACGAGGCGGGTCCCGAACCCAAGGAAGCCCTGGAGCGCCTTGTTGGGTGCTGCTGGCACACCTACCCCATGCCCGGCGGCCGCGGCTGGCAGTTCCGCTACGAGCCCAACATCCTCAAGCAGATCGAAGAGCGCATGAGCCAGATTCCCCTGGAGGACGCCAAAGGCCGCGTGTCTGCCGAGGTTCATGAGTACTTCCGGGGCTCCGTGTTCAGGCTGGTCGCCTGGCCTTCCAGCGCGCGGCAGGTTCCCGAATCCGCCGATCTACAGCTTGTCCTCTGTGAAGACGAGCGCATCGCCAAGGCTGTTGTCGCCTATTCCGACGACGCAGACCCCAAAGCCCCCATCCCGCGCGGCTTCAAGAACGCCGTGGTCGCCGTCACCGCCACCCAAACCTCTCTCAACAGCGCCGTGGACCGCGCCCAGCGCCTGCTGGCCGCGGAGGCCATCGAGCGCGAGCACAAAGCCGGAGAGGCCGGCAAACTCGTTCGCGAGCAGCTCCAGCGGCTCAAACCCGACCTACACAAGCATTTCCGCCTTCAAGCCTGCCGAGCCTTTGACCAGATCGTTTTGGATGGGGGATTCATCGGACACATGGACGAGGCTTACCAGGTTCCTGACGCGCAAGTCATGGAACGGGCGCAAGGGCAGACCTGCCTTAAGCGATTTCTGGAAGCCAAGGCCCTTGTTTATCAGCCGGGCGATACCCTCGACACTCACCGGTTCCTGAAAGAGGTGCTGCCCGGCGCTGTGCCCCAGCCAGGCGTCCCCGACGTCTACTCCGCCAAAGCCGTCCACGAACGCTTCCTGGCCGCGCCTGGACTCAGGCTGGTCCCCAACCACGACATTGTGCGCCAGACTCTCCTCAAAGCGCTGAACGACGGCAAGATCGCGATCCGCCTTGCCGACGGACGCGCCTATGACAACAAGGGCTGCGTCGAAGGCGCGGAGGGACAGCGAAGGAGAGTGGCCTCCCCGCTGACCTCGCTGGCTCTCGACGACACGGTTCTGGTGACCCCGGTATCCTCAGCCACAGCCGCGCAATGGCTCAAAGAGGACAAGGAGACGCCGAAAGACAGAGGCAAGGGAACACCACCACCACCTCCTCCCCCGCCGCCCGGCCGTGTGACGGCCAGGTCCTGGGGCGATGTACAGAAGTACGGCGCCGAGCGCCCGCTTGTGAACCTCCGGCTCCAATGCAAAAAGCCGGCCGACTCGGCCGTGCTGATGCAGCTCGCCCAACCGCTTGGCGCGGATGCGCTGTCCCTGGATGTCACGGTCGAAGGCACGCTCAAAGACGGCGGCGACATCCGTTTTTCGGCCACAAACCTCAAGCCCAACCATCCCACCAAACCTCTCCAGGTCGCGCAGACCATCTTCAACGCAGTGGGCGAAAGCGCCAGCTACGACGCGGCCCTGAATCTGGATTTCGGCCCCGCGGGCAGAGCCGGGTTGGAGGCGCAACTCAGGGCGCTGGCCCAGGACGCGCCCGAGGCGATCCAGCCCCAGGCCACCTTTGAAAAGCCGGGAGGCGCCTCATGATGAAGGTTCGCGACGCCTCGTTTGCGCTTCGGGTGGTGCGTCGCACCGCTGGCGACGCCGCCATCCTGTACCGCCGGCGCCTGACCGAAGCCGGCGAGGAGCGCCTGGACCGGGTGGCGCCCATCTCGCCGCTGGCTTTTTCCGCTGGGGCGCCGCTGCTGCGCGCCGCTGTCCGCGAAACCGCCGGGCCTGGCGCGCGGCTTGCCACAGGCCCGTTCCATCCCCTCGACGCCGACTGGGGCGCGCGCGTGGCCTGCTACGCCCTTGTCGCGTCCGGCCTGCGCAACGCCGACAGGCTGCACCGGGCCGCCGCCAATCTGCAACACGCCGACGGCGCCGAGGCCGCCTGGTGGCTGGGGCTTATGGTCCGGCCCAACGGCGCCCGCAAGCGGGCCGTGCGCGCACTTCGGATTCTTCTGGAAGCCGTGGCATGAGCAGAATGCTGCTTGATATTTCGGGCGGATTCGCTATACATAGAGCGTCATTCAGCCCCCGCTCGACACGCCGCAAGGCCTCGGGCGGGGTTGTCGTTTTAAGGGACCGCTCGTGAGTTCGCGCCCACCGGCTCAGCCACGCGCCGCCGCCTTCCTTGACGGCCAGAACCTGTCCCACTCGGCGCGCGCCGCCTTTAGCTGCGCCTTCGCCGACTGCGACATTCACGCTCTGTCCGAGGCATCGAGATGACGGAAGCGAAACTCCGAGAGCACATGAAGAGGCGCGAGTGTGTGGGGTGGGTGGAGATGAAGGGTATCCGCAAGGGCGCCCGCTGGCGCCTATGCGCGCGTGCATAGTTTATGCGCGGCGCCCATGATTTCAGGCGCTGAAAAAGCCGGCGCCACCGGGAGACACGGGCATGTCACAGATATGAAATCGTCAAACAGTGATCTTCCGCGGCAACTTTGC
>CAYYEE010000637.1:0-2675 GCA_964470775.1 uncultured Planctomycetota bacterium
CGCCCCACCGTCCTTGCCGTCCCTGTTGTCCTTGCCGTTCCCAAGCCCCAAGACCCCCAGCCCCAAACCCCGCCCTTGCCCCCTCCCTACCCCACCGGCATCAGCAACATCGCCGCGTCTCCAGCCGCGCCAGCCACCTCCGCGGGCGGACCCACCGACCGTCTCAACACCAGCGGCGCCGGCGTCTCCCGCTTCTCCGGCGGACGCCACCCGCCGTCCATCCGCTCCACCAGCATCTCCGCCGCCTTGAACCCCATCTCATAACACGGCTCGCGAAACGTCGTCAGCGTCCGCGCCTCCCGCGGCCAAGTCAAATCATCGAACCCCACGACCGACACGTCCCGCCCCACGACCAGGCCCATCTCCTCCGCGGCCCGGCACACCCCCTCCGCGTGCGAGTCGCGCCCGGCCACGATCCCCGTCGGCCGGCCGCGCCCCTTCAACATCCGCTTCGCCACGCCATACGCGTCCAGCGCGCTGCTCGCCGGCGTGAACGCCACCCAATGCTCGTTCACGGCCAAGCCAAGGCGCCCCATCGCCTCGCGGAAACCCGCCAGCGTCTTGGCGTAAAAAGCCACGCGCGGGTCCGTCGCCACCAGCCCGATCCGCCGGTGCCCCATGGCCGCCAGCAGTTCCACCGCCGACCGCGCCACCTTCGCGTGGTCCACCCACGTCGCGCACGCCTCCAGATCCTGCTCCATGTTCGCCACCACGACCGGCGCCTTGCGCCGCTCCCAGTCCAGAATCGCCTCCCGGAACATCGCCTCTACGAAAACCGCGCCCCCATACCGCAAGGGCAGTCCGCCCAGTTCCTTCCGGGGCAGCGCGTTCTCGCCACCCGAAGCGGTTCCCTCTTCCCCCACGGCCAGCAAGTCAAACGCGCGCTGCTGCCGGGCCAAGCCGTCCAGCACCCCTTGCAGGATCATCGTGCCCTCGGAGCTCGCCCGGCCGCGCTGCGCCGGGCGAACCACGGCCACACGGCCCGGCGGCAGACGCTCCGCCGCGCCCGGCAGCACCCGCGTCCCCACCCCAGTCCGCTGCTCCACAATCCCCTCCGCCGCCAGCCGCCCCAGCGCCCGCGAAACCGACATCCGGCTCGCCCCCAGCTCCGCGGCCAGGTCCCGCTCCGCCGGCATCAGAGCCCCCGGCGCGTACTGGCCGTGCATCACCCGCCGCCGCAGCGTCTCCAGCACGCGCCGCGCCACCGGCCCCAGCCGTCCCTCTCCGCCTTCCCGCCGCGCCATCCGCGTTCCCTCCGCCTCGGACACCAATGGGCTAAACTATTCCAATTTTAGCCCATTGCCGGTCCTGTGTCAAGCCAGGCACTTGACAATCCGAGATTAGATGCTATAATCCGAATGGACTAAGATAGTCCTTTCGCCGCAGAGCACGGCGAAATCTTCAGAAAGCAAGGAGTGGCGCAACATGGCCGCAAAGTCCAAGCTGGCCCTGTTCGGCGGGCCCAAGGCCGTCCAGACCGATCCCGGCGATATGTACCGCTGGCCCATTGTCACCAAAGAAGACGAGGACGCCGTCCTGGAAGTCCTCCGCCGAGGCGGCATGTCCGGCACCGATGTCACCCAGGCTTTCGAAAAGGAGTACGCCGCCTGGCAGGGGTCCAAGTACGCCCTCGGCTCCAACAACGGCACCTCCGCCCTCGAAGCCGCCATGTTCGGCTGCAAGGTCGGCCGCGGCGACGAGATCATCGCCCCCAGCATCACCTACTGGGCCACGGCGCTTCCGTGCTTCTGCCTGGGCGCCACGGTCGTGTTCGCGGAGATCGATCCCGACACCCTTTGCATTGACCCCAAGGACATCGAGCACCGCATCACCCCCCGCACCAAGGCCATCGTCCCGGTCCACTACGCCGGCTACCCCGCCGACATGGACCCCATCATGAAGATCGCCCGCAAGCACAAGATCAAGGTCATCGAAGACGTCAGCCACGCCCAAGGCGGACTGTACAAGGGCAAGAAGGTCGGCACGTTCGGCGACGTGGCCGCCATGTCCCTCATGAGCGGCAAATCCCTCGCCGTGGGCGAATGCGGCATGATGACCACGGACGACGTGGAGATCTACGAACGCGCCTTGGCCTGGGGCCACTACGAACGCTATGACCAGAACCTCAAGACCGAGTACCTCAAGGCCTGGGCCGGCATGCCCCTGGGCGGCCACAAGTACCGCGTCCACCAGCTCAGTTCCGCCATGGGCCGCGTCCAGCTCCGCCACTATGACGAGCGCTGCGAGGAAATCCGCAAAGCCATGAACTACTTCTGGGACCTGCTCGAAGGCGTCCCCGGCATCCGCGCCCACCGCCCGGCCAAGGGATCGGGCAGCAACATGGCCGGCTGGTACGCGGCTCGCGGCCTCTATCGCCCTGAGGAGCTCGAAGGCCTCTCCGTCACCCGCTTCTGCGAAGCCGTCCGCGCCGAAGGCGGCGACACCTCGCCCGGCCTCAACCGCCCGCTCCACCTCCACCCCCTCTTCAACACCGCCGACGTCTACAACGACGGCAAGCCCACCCGCATCGCCAACAGCGGCCGCGACCTGCGCCAGCCCCCGGGCAGCCTGCCCATCAGCGAAGGCATCGGCGCCCGCGTCTTCCACATCCCTTGGTTCAAGCACTTCCGCAAGAACATCATCGAAGCACCGGCCCTCGCCTTCCGCAAAGTCGC
>CAYYEE010000638.1:0-2667 GCA_964470775.1 uncultured Planctomycetota bacterium
GATGGTTGAGGCGGGGACGGTGGTTTCGGACCTGAAGGCGGAGTATCGGCAGGGGCAGGTGTTCTTGACGTGGCAGGAGGCGGGGGCGGAGGGGAAGACGTTCAACGTTTATCTATCGGACAAGCCGATCACGAAGGAGACGCTTGCGGGGGCGGTGAAGGTGTGCGAGTGGATCGGGCCGCGGTCGGCGGAGGATTGGTGGCTGGACCCGGCGAATTGCGGGCCCGGGCCGGCGGTTGACGCCAAGACGGGCAAGCCGGCTGTTCACGAGCCGCAGGGGTTTCTGATCCAGGAGGGCGGGAAGCGGCTGGACCCGGCGTGGGGGCTGCATGTGCATACGGTGGCGCCGGGGGAGGAGGGGGCGCGGTTCTACGCGGTGACGACGAGTCAGGAGGGCAAGGAGGACACGACGCTGGAGCTGGGGAAGAACAGCCTGGCCAGGCCGGTGACGCAGAAGGTGGAGCCCATTGCGCCTGTGTGGCAGGGCAAGCTGGAGGCCAGGCCGGCGGCGGGCGCCGGGGCGGGCAAGCCATTGCTGTTGACGCTGCATGCCAAGGGGAAGCGGCAGACGCAGAACTATCTGGTGTTCGGCACGAAGGCGCACGCGTGGCGTGAGGGGATTGCGTTCAAGTTCGACGTGTCGGCCTCGGAGGGGGCAGTGGTTTTGTACCCGAGTGATACGATGTGGGTGGGGCGGCGGTTCAAGGAAGGGAACGACGGGAAGACGAAGAATCAAATGACGACGTTTACGTTCTGGTATGGGACGAGCGATCAGCTTTACCACGCGGACCGGATTGCGAAGGGGACGCCGACGAATTATACGGAGCGGCGGCTGGATTGGATGGTGGGGTGGACGCGGGACTACTTCAAGACGGATGCGAACCGGACGTATTGCACAGGCGGTTCGATGGGCGGGTGCGGGGGGATGCTGTTCGCGTTCCGGCGTCCGGACGTGTTTGCCGCTGTGTACGCGCATGTGCCGATCGTGGCGTACAACGAAGGCGACAAGGAGAAGGGGGCGAAGCTGGGCTGGCAGAGCAATGCGTTCCGCGTGCAGCCGGCGTGCGGGCCGCTGTCGCTGAAGTGCAGTGATGGGATGACGCTGGAAGAGCGGCTGGACTCGCGGCGGTTCGTGGCCTCGCACCCGGGCGATCTGCCCTATCTCATCATCACGAACGGGCGGAAGGACGCGTCGATTCCGTGGCACAACAATCCGGATTTCTACCGGGCGATGCAGGCGGGGCGGCATGGGTTTTTGGCGGCGTGGAACGACGGGGCGCACGGCGAGGTGGAAGGGTTGCTGCCTGCGGATGTCAAGGCGCGGGGTTCGCTGGCGGGGATGATGCGGTTTGCGTTGAACAAGAGCTATCCGGCGTTCAGCCGGTGTTCGTGGGATGGTTCGCCGGGGAACGGGGATTCGACGTCGGGGGATATTGTGGGTTACATGAACCGCGGGCTGGACTGGACGGATCCGAAGGACGAGGCGGGGCGGTATGAGACGCTGGTGAAGTGGACGCTGGACGCGGGGGATGTCCCGGTGACGGTGGATGTGACGCCGCGGCGGGTTCAGGCGTTTCGTTTGAAGCCGGGTGAGTCGTGCGCGGCGGTGAACTTGGACGCGGGGGGCAAGGAGGTCCAGATTCGGACGCTGACGGCGGATGCGAATGGGTTGGTGACGTTTGAGGGGTTTCGGATTACGTCGGCGGCGGGGAACAGGCTGGTGTTGACGAGGAAGTGAGGGTGGACGGAAGGGCGGCGAACGGCAACCGCGGATGACGCGGACAGGGACGAGGCCCGCGGGTCGCAGGGTGGGGTTCACTCCACCGAGACGGCCATTATGGGCTGGCTTTGGGCATCGGTGGGCAAGCCCCACTATGTGGCTCGGGGCGCGCAGAGCTCTTCGAGGGACGGGAATGGCCGGGTTGAGCGGAGGGTGGTGAACGTGTATTTCACGGACGGGATTAATCCTAACGAGATTGGGGATTTCGAGGTGGTGGAGCAGGGGGGGACGTTGCATGCGTTCTACCTGAGTCTGCCGAGTCACGATGTGGTGGGGCATCTGGCGAGTGAGGATGGGGTGAACTGGCGTGCGCTGCCGGCGGCGATTCGGACAGGGGAGCCGGGAGCGTTTGACGGGGACCAGATCTGGACCATGGGTGTTTTCCGCAAGGGGGGGAAGTGGTTCATGTTGTACACGGGGAATGAGCGGCGGGGGCGGATTCAGCGGATCGGGCTGGCGACGAGTGACGATCTGGTGACGTGGGAGAAGTGGGCGGGGAATCCGGTGTCGGAGCCGGACGGGCGGTGGTATGAGGCGGGGCAGACGGGGAATTTTCGCGTGGACTGGCGGGACCCGCACGTGGTGGAGAGCGAGGGGGTGTTGCATTGTTTTTTGTGCGCGCGGGAGAAGGAGGGGGGGCTGAACCGGCGGGGCTGTGCGGCGCATCTGACGAGCCGGGACGGGTATCGCTGGGAGGCTGGACCGCCGGCGTGCGCGGCGCGGGTGGGGTATGACTTTGAGTGTCCGTCGGTGTTTGAGATGGACGGGCGGTGGTTTATGGTGGCGATTTCGGGGGGGCACAATCGGATGGTTTGGCGTGTGGCGGAGCGGCCGGAGGGGCCGTATTTGCGGCCGATAAACGACAGCTTGACGCCGGGAAAGAACAT
>CAYYEE010000639.1:0-2663 GCA_964470775.1 uncultured Planctomycetota bacterium
CGAAGGAGAGGACGATGGCCGGGGTGGCGACGGCGGCGGCGACGTGGATGGTGGCGGTGTCGTTGCTGACCAGGAGGTCGCAGCGCTCGACGAGGGCGGCGAGCTGGCGGAGCGAGGTGCGGCCGGTGGCGATGACGGGGGGCGTGTCCATGAGAGCGGCGAGGCGCTGGGCCAGGGGCGCTTCGGAAGCGGAGCCGACGATGACGATGCGGGCGCCGTGGCGGCGGGTGAGGGCGTTGGCCAGAGCGGCGAAGCGCTCGGCGGGCCAGCGCTTGGAGGCGCTGCTGGCGCCGGGCTGCATGGCGACCAGGAGGGGGGCGTCTTCGGCGCCGGCCAGAATCTTGCGGGCGGCGTCGCGGTCGGCTTGGCTGACGGGGAGGCTCATGGCGGCCGGGACATGGGCGGCGCCGGCGAGACCGCGGAAGGCGTCGCAGATATTGATGGTGTTGAGGGCGCGGTTGGTGGGGACCAGGAAGAGCTGGCGGGTCCAGGCGTCGGGCATGGCGATGCCGCCATCGGGCCGGAAGGTGAGGCCGCGGGTTTCCCTGGCGCCGGAGAGGAAGACCAGCATGGAGCTGAGCATGTCGTTGGAGAGGTTGATGGCGATGTCGAAGCGGGCCTGCTGGAGGCGGCCGGCGAAGTCCATTATCTGGGCGTGCTGGGCTGAGAGGGGGACGTCTTCGTTGCAGGAGGCGGCGATGACGGCGTCGGCGTCCCACTCGATCAACTCGTCCACGCAGGGGTGGCCGCGCAGGGGCTCGGCAAAGCACGAGCGGGCCAGCACGGAGATGGAGTCTTCCGGCTGGCTGATGCGCAGCGCTTGGAGGGCGGGCGTGCTTTGGAGCACGTCACCCAAGCGGTGGAGTTGGACGACGAGGACCTTGCGCATGCGTGAACTCTTTCGGGGTTCGCGTTGGAGTGAGAGGGCTCAACTCCTTGAGGACCAGCCATGCGACTTGTTCGGCGGTGAGTTCGACCGGCGCTTTGAGGATGGCGTCGGTGATGGCCTTGAGGCTCGCCAGTTTGGTTTGGGGTTGGCGCGGCGCTGTTGTGTCGGTATGTAGGGGGGTCAGCGCCACCGTTGGTTCCGCCTGTTATTCTGCTTGGTTTCCGCAGCGTCCCTGCCGCCGGTTTCCAATGACACACGCCTTGATAGCCAATTGCGTGCCGTTCGCTGGGGCGTGCTCGTCGAAGGGTGGCGTTTGTGGTGTGTCTGGGGCGGCAAGACAGGGGGGTTGGATGTGGACGAACTGATGTAACCTATTTCTAAATAAAGAGATAAGTTGGCGTAGTTGACGGCGCGGCCTTGGGATGGCTGGGGTTGGGAGCGTGAGACAGGCTTTGCGCGCGGTTGGCGGGATGAGCCAGGGGAAGGGTGCATCTTGTCCGTTTGCGCTCTTGGTTGGGAAAAAGCTTCCGTCGTCTGAGCTCTAGCGCCCTGCGGCAGCGCCAGGCGCCTGACGGGTCGCAGCCCAGGCTGGTGACCATTGTTGATTAATTGCACAGAGGCGCTAAAAACAAAGACCCCTCTCACTGGTGTGGGAGGGGCCGGGAGGGGAGGAAGGGAGCGCTGGGGAGAATGGGAGGGCGGGGTCAGGTCTGGCTTGGTGCGGGCTGGGCGCCGAGGCGCTCCCTGATGGCGTTGAGCAACTGTGTGGCCTCGGCGTGGTTGGGCGAGAGGCTGAGAACCTGTTGGCACATCTCGATGGTCTGGTCCACGCCGCCGGCGGTGAGGAATATCTTGGCCATGAGCATGCGGGCGTCGACGTTGGCGGGTTCGGCCTTGAGAACGCCTTGGGCGCAAACGCCGGCTTGTTTGAGCTTGTTGGAGGCCAGGTAGACCTCGCCAAGGTTGAGCATGGCGGAGGTGGCGCCTTCGGTCTTGCGCATGACGTCGTGGAACAGCGCCTCGGCCTTGTCGAGGTTGCCGGCGGTGAAGTGGAGGCAGCCGAGTTCGTTGGCCAGGTGGGTGTCGTTGGGGCGCAGGGAGGAGGCCTTTTCGAGGTGGAGGATGGCGCTGTCCATCTGGCCGAGCTGGCGGCAGGCGCTGGAGAGGACGAGAAGGGCCTCGATCATGCCGGGGTAGCCGTCAAGGACGCGCTGGGCGGCGGCGGCGGCTTCGCGGGGGTTGGAGGAGGCGAGATGGTCTTCGGCGGCGTTGAGGTCGCGGACCGCGGCGGCTTCGGCGGCGCGGGCCTTGTCGGCGGCAAGCGGGCGGCTGGGGCCGGCGTCGCAACGGTGCACGAAGACGCCCGTGGCCACAAGGGCTTCGCGGTCTTGCGTGGAGCGGGCGGCGAGACGGACGCATTCGATGGTGTCGAAGACCGTGGGCAGGCCGCCGGCCTTGCGCAGGTTTTGGGCTTTGAACACGGCGCAGAAGGGATCGAGGGCGGTGGCGCGGGTGGTGCGCAGGCGTTCCTTGTTGTAGATCTTTTGGGCGTATTCGCGCAGGCCGCGGGGGGTGGAGGCGGAGGCGCCGCGGACGCGCTGGCCGTTGTCGCTGGCGTTGGTGACGGGGCCGATGGCGATGGCGGAAGGCTTTTCGCGCATGGCTTCGACGAGGCGCTCGTACCATTTGCGCGTGACCAGGACGTCGGGGCTGAGGACGCAGAGGTAGCGCGGGACGTAGCGGTCGAGCAGCTCGTTGACCACGGCGGCGAAGC
>CAYYEE010000640.1:0-947 GCA_964470775.1 uncultured Planctomycetota bacterium
GACGTGCGCGCCGGCAAAGTCACCAAGGGCGTCAAGTTTCAGGGCAACGTGGACATCGGCGACCCGGTCGAGTTCGCGCGCATGTACTATGAAGAAGGCGCGGACGAGCTCGTCTTCTACGACATCACCGCCTCCAACGAGCGCCGGGACATCATGATTGACGTGGTCCGCCGCGTGGCCGAGGCCATCTACATCCCCTTCAGCGTGGGCGGGGGATTGCGCACGCTCGAAGACATGCGCCGCGCGCTGCTGGCGGGCGCGGAAAAGGTGAGCGTGGATTCCGGCGCCGTGCGCAACCCCGGCATCCTCGCCGAGGGCGCCAAGGCCTTTGGCCGCCAGTGCGTGGTGCTCTCCATGCAGGTCAAACGCTGCCCGCCCACGGACAAGATTCCATCGGGCTTCGAGATTGTCATTGACGGCGCCCGCACGCACACCGGCATGGACGCGGTCGAGTGGGCCAAGCGCGGCGAGGACCTCGGCGCCGGCGAAATTTGCGCCAACAGCGTGGATGCCGACGGCGAGCGCACAGGCTATGACGTGGAGATGACCCGCGCCATCGCCGAAGCCGTCTCCATCCCGGTCATCGCTTCCGGCGGCGGCGGTTGCGCGGCCCACATCGCCAGGGTCTGCTCCGAAGGCAAAGCCGACGCCGCCATCGTCGCCTCCATCATCCACCGCCGCGAAACCACCATCCCCGACCTCAAGAAGGAACTGGCGGCGATGGGCGTTCCCATGCGCATGAACTGGAAATAACGGTCAAGAGAGGCGGGCCGCCCCTGGTCAGGAGACAAACGTGAAGAACCTCCCCCAAGTCGCAATCGGCGGCCTCCGCGTCAGCCGTCTCATCGTGGGCGGCAACCCCTTCAGCGGCATCAGCCACGGCGACGCGTCCAAAAGCGACGCCATGCGGCGCTATTACACCGTGGCCCGCATCAAACAAACACTCG
>CAYYEE010000640.1:957-2652 GCA_964470775.1 uncultured Planctomycetota bacterium
CCTCGCCGACTGCGAGTTCGCGGGCATCAACACTTTCAACGGCCGCTGCGACAACCACATCGCCCGCATGTTGCTGGAATACTACGCCGAAGGCGGCCGCATCCAGTGGTTCGCCCAGACCGCGCCCGAGCGCCGCGACCTCCACGCCAACATCCGCCACGCCGCCTTCTACGGCGCCAAGGGCTGCTACATCCAGGGCGGCATGGTGGACGACATGGCCGCCGCCGGCCGCTTCGACGAAGTCGCCGCCGCCCTCGCCCTCATCCGCGAGCTAGGCATGGCCGCCGGCGTGGCCGCCCACAACCCCCAAAACCACCTCATGCTCACCGAAAAGGGCATCATCCCCGACTTCCACATGGTCTGCTTCTACAACGTCACCGGTCACAAGGGCGGCATCACCCAATCCCCCCGCGGCGAAGAGTACCGCCCCTCGGACCGCGAAGCCGCGGTCCAAGCCGTCCAGAAGCTCAAAGCCCCAGCCATCGGCTACAAGATCATGGCCGCCGGCCGCAACGCCCCCGAGGAAGCCTACCGCTTCGCCTTCAAGCGCCTGCGTCCCGGCGACGCCGCCTGCGTCGGCTTCTTCCCCAAGGACAACCCTGACCAGATCCGTGACAGCGTGCGCCTCACGCTCCAAGCCATCGCGGAAGCCCAGACCAGCGCCCCCTGCCCGTGAACCTCAGACTCCAGGACTCCATCCAATACGTCAAAGGCGTCGGCCCCCGGCGGCAAGCCCTTTTCGAGAAGCTCGGCGTCGCCACGGTCGCCGACGCCCTCAACTTCTTCCCCCGCTCCTACGAAGACCGGTCCCGCCTGGTCAAGATCAACCAGCTCCGCTTGGGCGACCGCGCCACCCTGCGCCTGCGCGTCGCCGCCGCCGAAGCCTACGAAAGCCGCAACCGCCGCAACATGGCCAAGGTGCTCTTCGAAGACGACACCGGCGAGATTGAGGCCGTCTGGTTCAACGCCCGCTACTGGAAAGCCGACGCCTTCACGCCCGGCCGCGAGTTCTACGTCACCGGCAAGGTCGACTTCTACAAGACCCTCCAGATCGCCTCGCCCCAGTGCGAGCCCGTGGACCAGGAAGACACGGCCCATGGTTTCGGCCCGGCCATCCTCCCCGAATACCCCCTCACCGAGTCCATGAACCAAACCGTCATGCGCAAGGTCATGCGGCAGGTCGTGGACGCCGCGGCCGGCCTCGTGGAGGAGTACCTGCCCGCCGACCTGCTCAAGACGCGCCGCCTGCTCGACATCCACGACGCCTACCGCAACGTCCACTTCCCCGAATCCTCCGAGATGGCCGCCAAGGCGCGGCGCCGGCTTATCTACAGCGAGTTCCTTCTGCTGCAACTCGGCATCGCCCTGCGCCGCCGCGGCGTGCGCGCCGAAGAAAAGGCCATCCCCTTCCGCGTCAGCGACGAAGTGGACCAGCGCATCCGCCGCCGCTTCCCCTTCACCCTCACCGCCGCCCAGGAGCGCGTCATCGCCGAAATCCGCGCCGACATGGAGTCGCCCAAGCCCATGAACCGCCTGCTGCAGGGCGACGTCGGCTCCGGCAAGACGGCCGTGGCGCTCTATGCCCTGCTGGCCGCCGTGGCCGGCGGCGCTCAGGCCGCGCTCATGGCCCCCACCGAAATCCTCGCCGAGCAGCACTACCTCACCTTTGCCCGCTATCTCGCCGACAGCCGCGTG
>CAYYEE010000641.1:0-2642 GCA_964470775.1 uncultured Planctomycetota bacterium
GTGGAAGATGCTGTTTCATCATTGTTTGTGGGTGGGGGGCTTGGCGAAGTAGGGGGGCGCGCCTGGCGGCGCGAAGAACAGCAAGGGCAACAAGGACGGCGAAAGGCGGCGGAGGAACCCCCGATCGCGCGGCGGGGGTTTCTTTTTTCGCGGGAAGAAAGTATCTTGTTGCCTTCACGCCCGGCCGGACTGGGTGGACTGTGGACAACGAAAGGATGAAAGACATGCCGAAGATCGCATTTATCGGCGCCGGGAGCTTTGGTTTCACGCGCACGCTGGTCAAGGACATTCTGACCTTCCCCACGATGGAAGGCGCGATGCTGGCGCTGATGGACATTGACAAGGACCGGCTGGAGTACAGCCGCAGGGCGTGCCAGCGGATCATTGACGAGGGGAAGTACCCGGCGAAGATCGTGACGACCATGGACCGCAAGGAAGCGCTGAAGGGCGCGGATGGCGTGCTGATCACGGTGCTGCAGGGCGGTTTGAGCGTGTGGCGGCACGATATCGAGATTCCGAAGAAGTTCGGGGTGGACATCAACATCGGCGATACGCGCGGGCCGGCCGGGGTGTTCCGGGCGTTGCGGACGATTCCCCTGCTGTTGGATATCTGCCGCGATGTGGAGAAGGTGGCGCCGAACGCGTTGATCCTGAACTACACGAACCCGATGGCCATGAACTGCCGGGCGATGCAGAGCCAGACATCCGCGCGGGTGAGCGGCCTCTGCCACAGCGTGCAGGGCACGGCGGAGATGCTGGCGAGGTGGATCGGCGCGCCGATGGAAGAGATTGACTTCGTGTGCGCGGGCATCAATCACCAGGCGTGGTTCATCGAGTACCTTTGGAACCGCAAGGATGCGTATCCGAAGCTGCGCGAGGCGATCAAGAAGCCCAAGATCTACAACCACGAAAAGGTGCGCAATGAGATGTTCATGGCGCTGGGCTATTACGTGACGGAGTCGAGCGGGCACAACAGCGAGTACAACGCGTGGTTCCGCAAGCGGCCGGACCTGATCAAGAAGTATTGCCACGGCGGCACGGGCTGGAACCCTGGCGAGCACGCGTACATCGTGAAGCACTATGCGGCGCGCGAGAAGAGCTGGCGCAAGGACATCCTGAAGTGGCTGAACGACCCGAAGCCGCTGAACCTGAAGCGCGGGCACGAGTACGCGGCGTCCATCTTCAACGCGTGGCTGGGAGGGACGCCGTTCAAGTTCAACGGCAACGTGCCGAACACGGGGCTGATCACCAACCTGCCTGCGAACTGCTGCGTGGAGGTCCCGGTGTACGCGGACAAGCACGGGCTGAACCCGATTCACGTGGGCGCGCTGCCGCCGCAGCTTGCGGCGATGAACAACATCAGCGTGTCGTGCGAGGAGATGGCGGTGGAGGCGGCCCGCATTGGCGACCCGGGCCTGGTCTATCACTCCATCTGTTTCGATCCGCTCACGTCGTCGGTGCTTTCGCTGCAGGAAATCCGCAAGATGGTGAACATGATGCTGGCGAAGAACAAGGACTTCCTGCCGCACTTCAAGGGGCGTCTGAAGGTCTGAGCCGCTTTTGGGGGGACACGCCGCGATGCCGCCGTTGGCGGGCTTGCGCGGCATGTCCCGGCCGCGCGTGACGGGCCGGTCTCCTTTGGGGGAGGCCGGCCTGTTTTGTTGGGGGTGGGGGACGGCGATGGGACTTATGGGGAGGAGGGGAAGGTCAGTCGGTCTGGCGTTTGCCGCCTTTGAGCTTGCGCCACTTGTACCAGACGGTTTCGTTGCTGCCTTTTGGGTAGAGGGTGGCGCGTTTGATCTTGCGGTAGCGCTTGGCGAACGAACGCAGCCAGTGGAAGCCGACCGCCGTGCGTTCGGCGCGGGCTTTGTCTTCCTGGGTCATCAGGAGCGGTTGGAGCCGCTTTTTGTGCTTGTAGACGTGGTAGATGTCTTCGGCTTTGAGCAGGTTGAAGAGCTTCTCGACCCAGCCGGTTGTGCGGCGGCCCTGGGCGGGGAAGCGGAGGCTGACCTGGAAGTCAATGATGCAGGGGGCGCCTTGGGGGGTGAGGATGATGTTGCCGCGCTTGTTAAGGTCGAGGTGGACGAGGCGGCGGGCGTGGAGCTGGTCCACGAGGGCGCGGAGCTTTTCGATGAAGTCGGGGGGCAATTGGGGCGTTTCGCCCATGTCGTGGAGGCTCTGGCCTTCGACGAACTCGTGGAAGAAGCCGGCCTTGCCCCACCAGGGGCCGAGGCGGGGGATGCCGTCAATGCCCTGGAGGGCGCGGTAGTTTTCGTATTCGCGGCGGATGAGGGCGCGGGCGAGGGGGGCGAGGAGGGGGCCGAAGAAGAATTTGAAGCGGCCGGCCTTGAGCACGTAGCGGCGGCCCGTGGCGTCGTCGCGATAGAGCCAGTTGGAGGAGAAGCCGTCGCTCTTGAGCGTGCGCTCGAAGCGGTAGGTGGCGCCGTCAATGACGACTTCCGAGGGGTATTCTTGCTTGTTCGCCATCCGCGGGCCGAGCCACTCCAGGACCACCGCCATTTGTGAAACCGGCGCTGCGCTGCGCCGGGGAGTCAAGATGCTAGTGTAGTGTTTCAGAAATAGCTTTGCTATTTCTGAAACACTACCTGGAGTTTGGCGTTTGACTAGATGATGGGGCGAGG
>CAYYEE010000642.1:0-2633 GCA_964470775.1 uncultured Planctomycetota bacterium
GCGGCGTTCGACGCCGCGGAAGGCGGCAAGGGCGTCGCGGCCGGCGGCTTCGACGCCGAGGGCGCGGGCGACGGCCAGGGCGGCCAGGGCGTTGTGGACGTTGTGGAGGCCGATAAGAGGGAGGCGGTAGGCGGTCTTGCCGACGCGGAAGAAGCTGCCGCCGGGTCCGAGGGCGACGTCTTCGGCGCGGACGCGGGCTTCGGGCGCGAAGCCGTAGGTGAGGGCGTCGCGGTTTTGGGCGAGGGGGTTGACGGCGGGGTCGTCGGCGTTGACGACAAGGGTTCCCTGGACGCGGCCGGCGAACTGGGCGTAAAGGGCTCTAAGCTCTTCGGCTTCCTTGTGGTCGCGGGCGAGGCCGGTAAGGACGCCGAGGGTAGGCTGGTATGTAACGCAGGTCCCGTCGCTTTCGTCGGCTTCGATGACGCAGAGGCGGCCGGGACCGCTGACCGTGTTGCCGACGCCCTGATCTTCGAAGTTGCGCATGACGCCGCCGTTGATGACGGTGGGCTGAAGTCCGGCGCAGGTGAGGAGCCAGCCGACCATGGCGGTGATGGTGGTTTTGCCGCAACTGCCGGTGACGGCGACGCGCTGGGGGGCGGCGTGGAAGATGTCGGCGAGGAGCTGGGAGCGGTGGATGACGGGGATATGGAGCTCCGCGGCGCGTTTGAGGTCGGGGTTGTCGGGCTCGATGGCGGTGGAGACGACGAGGCGGGCGGTGGCTTCGGTGACGCCGGAGCCGTCCTGGGGGTGGAGCTGGACGCCGAGCCGGCGGAGCTTCTGGAGGCGGGCGTGGGGCTGGCCCAGGTCGAGGTAGCGGTCGGAGCCGGTGACGCGCGGGGCCTGGCTGAGGGCGACCTGGGCGAGGCCGCTCATGCCGACGCCGCCGACGCCGACGAAGTGCCAGGCGCCGTCTTGGGGAGGGAGGCTTGGGCGATCTTTGAGGGTCACGTTGATGAGGGCTTCCTGCAAGGACGGCTAGTGTGGTGTTTCGGAAATGCAAGGCATTTCCGAAACACCACACCAGGGCGCTGTTGTCGGGGAATGGGGGCGATTATCGGGGGTGGGGAGGGCGGTTGTCAATGGAAGGGAAGCACAACAAGGGCGGCGCGGGAGCCACGCGGGACATGAAAAACACGGATTCCCCCTCGCGAGGGACACTCTTGCCGCGGCTCGCGGCACGGCCCGCAAAGGACTTTAGCCTTCGAAGGGCGGAACATGCCTGGCACACAAAAAATCGCGGCGGGTCAAAGCCCGCCGCGATCATCACGCCGGCAAGACGAAGGACTTACTTGCTGTCCATGTTGTTGAACACATCAAACTGATGCCAGATCTCGAAGCCCATGTTCGGCTCCGCTATCTTCGCTTCGGAGGCTGTCGTCGAGTTCGGATCCTCACCCATGGACGCGAACTGCGCGCCCGACGCGCCCGTCGCGGTCGAACGGGTGAACGAAGAAATCCGGCTCTGCGGATCGCCATACCACTTGGCCGAGCCATCGCCGAACAGAACCGTGTAGCCGTCCTGGTGCGCGTACTTGCCATAGCCGTCCTTGGTCCGGCGATCCGTGGCCACGTCCGCCGCCTGCGTCCGCGAGAAGGCGTCCGAGATAATCGCGCGGTTGCCAAGCTGCTTTTGGCCCTTGAACTGCGGACAGCCCGGAAACATCTTGTTCTCAGGCTTGGCGTACGTGTCCACCAGGTAGAACGTGCTGGTAACCGCGGTCCGGTCGGTCCGGCCGTACGTCATCGGCACGCAGCGATACGAATAGCAGCTCTGCAAGCCGCGAGCGTTCGCGCTCACCGCGGTGCCCCAGTTCAGAGCGCTGTAGTCGCCCGCGATCAGGTGCATACCTGTCGCGCCCTGAAGCCGGTTCACAGCCTCGCTGCCTGACGCGTTCCCGGAGGAGTCCGCGGACACGTAGCTGTACGACCCGTCCGTGCAGTCCGGCGGCATAGTCGAACCCGACGGGCAAACAAACACCTTCAGGTCTGACAGGTGGCCCGTCACGGCCAGCGTGCCCGCGCCCACCGGCGCCGCGCTCATCGTCCCCAGCGTGTGCGTCGCGCCGCCGATACCGTACGAAATCGTGCGGAAATAGCAGGGGCTCAGGTCCGCGGTCGTCCCGTTGCCCGCGCAGTAGACCGACTGCACGCTCATCGTGCTGCCCAACGTCACCATGCCGCTGTACTTCGCGCCCTTGCTGCTGGCATCCTTGCGCGGGTCCACGCCCCAGTTAGCGTACGATGGGAAGTAACCTTGGTACTCGCCGCAGTAACTCTCCAACGCCTTGCCCATCTGGTTGATGTTCGTCATGCAGCTCGAGCGGCGCGCCTTCTCTCGGGCCGACGACAAGACGGGCAGCAACATGGCCGCCAGGATGGCGATGATCGCCACCACAACCAGCAGCTCAATCAGCGTAAACGCGCGCCACATCATGCGACAACGCATCCGCCATTCCCTGAGCTTCATCTCCAACCCTCTCTCTCGACTAACGCGGAACCCCTATCACACCCTCCCCATCCTGCCGACGGCTCCGCCAGCCAGCAGGTGGCGACAACACGATACGGAATTATACGCTCTTGGTCCCCCCGCCACAACCCGCCGCCCTTGCCGCAATCAACCGTGTGCGGCCCGC
>CAYYEE010000643.1:0-2632 GCA_964470775.1 uncultured Planctomycetota bacterium
CGGCGTGCTTTCTTCGCGGCGCTCTGGTTGCGCCGCGCCGGCAGGGGGTTTTGTGGTCTCGGCGGCGGGCGGCGAGGCCAATGGAGTTGGCGGGGGACTTGGCGGCTGCTTTGCGGCGATGGGCTGTGTGGCTTCAGGCTTGGGGGGAGGGGTGGGCATGAAGTGGCGCCGGGCCGCCTCGACCGCGGCGGCCAGCGCCGCCAGGACGAGCAGCCCCGCGGCGACCTGCAGCCAGGCGCTCCAGCCCTGGCGGCGCGGCCACGGCGCAAGGCCGCCCTGTTCCCTGATGCGGCTGATCTCGCGCAGGAGGTCCTCGGCTGAACCGGGGCGGTCTTCTTTCCTCTTGGCCATGAGGTGGACGATGAGGTCGGAGAGTGGACCGGGGACGGCGGGGTTGACGGCGGCTGGGGGAACGAGGGGGGCGTTGATGACGAGCTCGATGACCTGGCTGGGGCGGTCGCCGACAAAGGGCGGCCGGCCGGTGACGGCCCAATAGAGCGTGGCGCCCAGCGAGTAGAGGTCGGCGCGGCCGTCGAGGTCGCGGCTGCCCTGGGCTTGTTCGGGGGGCATGTACTCCGGCGTGCCGATGGTGGCGCCGTCGACGGTGAGGCCTGTGGCGCCCGCGGACATGGGGCGGGCGATGCCGAAGTCGGCCAGCTTGGGCGAGCCATCGGACGTGTAGATGATGTTGGCGGGTTTGATGTCGCGGTGGATGACGCCGAGGCGGTGGGCTTCGCGCAGGGCTTCGGCCACGCTGGCGGCGAGGTGGAGGGCCTCATTCGGGTTGAGGGGCTTGTGGGCGCAGCGGGCCTGGAGCGTGGAGCCGCCGGCGTATTCCATGACCAGGTACTGGAGGCCGTTCTCTTCTCCGGCGCGGAGGACGCGCACGGCGCAGGGGGTGTCGAGCTTGGCGGCGAGGCGCGCTTCCTGGCGGAAGCGCGCGACGTACTGGGCGTCGCCGGCGAGGCGGGGGGAGAGGACTTTGACGGCGCGGAAGCAGTCGAGTTCAGGGTCTCGCGCCTTGTACACGGCGCCCATGCCGCCGGAGCCGATGAGGGCGAGGATGTCCAGGCCGGCGAGCCGGCAGGGCGGTTCGAGAGGCCCGGCGCGGTTGACGCGCACGAGGACGGGGGCGGGACTTGTGGGCGGCACGTCGGACATGGGGGCGGACAAGGCTCCTGGGGCGAAGACGTGTTCAGGCCGCGCAAACTACTATGCCCCGGCCTCGGCAGCGCGTCAAGGAGGGGAGGGACAACGGGGGCGGCAATGGCCGCAGGGGCGAGAGGGAACGGGGTCTGGCGTGAGCCTCGACGCCGACGCCGATAGCGGACGCGGCGCCGATGATGCTTGGTCAGATGGGCTTTCAGCCGCCCAGTTCGACGCAGCGTTTGCGGTAGTGGAGATAGTCGGCGAAGCTGACTTCTTCGGGGACGCCGTGGTCGCAGGTGGGGATGTAGCCGCCGCGGGCGCGGAGGGGCGGGATGATGCGCTCGACCATGCGATCGATGGCGGCGGGGCCTTTGGCCATTTCGCGCTTGTCCATGCCGCCGGAGATGATGAGCCAGGGGTATTGGCGGCTGACCTCGACGACGTCGCAGCCGGAGGCGACTTCGAACGGGGACATGAAGTCAAGGCCGATGGCCTCGCGATAGATGTTGATGGAGGGCATGGCGTGGCCATCGGTGTCCACGTGGACGTGCAGAGGCCGGGAGCGGTCGATCTGGCGGGACTTGACGGCGGCGAGGAGCTGCTGGTAATAGGGCAGCAGGAACTGGCGCATCATCTCGGGCGAGAGCAGAAGGCCGTGGTTGTAGCAGATGTCTTCGGCGAAGAAGACTTCGTCGAGGGTGACGTATTGCTGATGCCTGGAGACGACGGCTTCGGCCAGGCGCAGCCACGTGGCCATGCAGTCGTGGATGACGTGGGGCATGTCGTAGAAGGCGTAGGGGAGGGCCTCGGGGCCGATGAGGCTGCGGAGGTACATGTAGCCGCCGATGATGCGCTGGCGCATGATGAACCCCTGGGCGGCGCACCGGCGGGCATCGGCCATGCGTTCGCCGAGGTCAGCCCAGCGCGAGGGCGTGTCTGGGTCGAGACGCCACTTGACGTTCTCCTCCCACGTGCGCTGGTCCTTGACGGGGTGGTCGACGTATTCGGGCATGAAGCCGGAGCGGCGGCCTTTGAAGAAGAGGACGTGGCGGCCAGCTTTGTCCTGGGCCAGTTCGTGGTCGCCACGGTCCTCGATGACCTTTTCCTCGAAGGCCGGGGCAAAAGCGGCTTGGCACCAGCCAAGGGCGACAAGGTCGCAGGTGGCGGGCGGGTCGAATTGGAAGAGGCTGGCCAGGTCGGTATCGGGGGCGACGTGGCCTTGGCGCTTCCAAAGGTCCATTGAGTAAAAGCCGAATTCCTTGCGGTACAGCGGTGCGCCTGGCGTCATGGCGTAGGTGTCGCGGAGTTTCTGGACGGCGCGGGACATCTGGCTGCGAGGTGGCAGGGCGTGAACGCCGTCGGTTGGGACATCTGGCATGGAAGGGTCCTTTGCGATGGGTGGATGAGTGTCTGGAATCGCGGCCAAATTAGTCCCAGTTCAAGCACGCTTTCTTGGGGCGAATCCATAAAAAGACTCGAAATG
>CAYYEE010000644.1:0-2616 GCA_964470775.1 uncultured Planctomycetota bacterium
CTCGTCGCGGGCGTTGCTGGCGTGGGTAGACATGCCGTTGGGGGCTTTGTCGGTGGTGACGCAGGCGCCTTCGGCGACGACAACGATGCTGAAGTCGCGGCCGCGCTCGTGGATGCCGGCGATGGTCTCGCAGACTTTGTCTATGGAGACGGGGTGTTCGGGGACGAGGACGAGGTCGGCGCCGCCGGCGAGCCCGGCGTAGAGGGCAATCCACCCGGCGTGGTGACCCATGACTTCGACGACCATGACACGGTCATGGGATTCGGCCGTGGTGTGGATGCGGTCAATGGCCTCCGTGGCGATGTTGACGGTGGTATCGAAACCGAAGCTGTAGTCGGTGCCGCCGACGTCGTTGTCGATCGTCTTGGGGACGCCGATGACGGGGACTTTGCTCTCGATCCACAGGCGTGCGGCGACGGACAGGGTTTCGGCGCCGCCGACGACGATGAGGGCTTCCAGGCCGAGGCGCTTGAAGTTTTCAAGGAGGCGTTCCACTCCGTGCGGGTGGCGGTAGGGGTTGGTGCGGGAGATGCGAAGAAGGGTGCCCCCGCGACTGATGACGCCTTCGACGTCGCGTTCGGTGAGAGGCACGAAGAGGCCGTCCATCAGGCCCCGCCATCCGCGCAGCACGCCGACGACCTCCATTTTATACTGGCGTACGGCCCGCAAGGTGATGGCTCGGATGGCCGCGTTGAGGCCGGGGCTGTCTGCTCCTCCGTTAAGTACTCCCAGCTTGACCAAGGAAGGCTCTCCTCTGCGAGGAAGGGATCACGGCCCTGGGGGCGCCAGCGCACGCTTCCCAGGACGCCGCCAGATTAGCACAGCGGGTCGGGGGCCGCAACAAGAAGGGGGCGGGGTTGTGGTTCCCCCGACGCGGGGGAGCCGCAACCAAAGAACGGCAGACGACGAACGGCAACCGCGGATGACGCAGATGGGGCTGATGAGGACGGAAAATGACCGGCGCGGAAGAGTGTTCCGAGAAGCGGGGTTCTGCCTGTTGACGCACGGGTGGACCCAGCGCCAAGCCCTCTGGCCTGAAAAACTTGTGAGCGCGGCGGCATGAACTCTTGCGTCAAAAAAACACTTGCTGGTTAGTGGCACAGAGCAAGGCCCAGCGTTGGGCGAGGCATTTGCCCTGTGGAGCTTGCCTGGAACGGGGGCGTGCGCGTTCAGACGGTCGTTGAGAGCGCGGAAGCGAACGCAATCATTCGCGCGCCCAATTCGTCACAACGCAAATGCCTCTTGGGTGGGCTTGCCAAGCGCGGCGCGGAGGAATATGCTCTGATGTGGTGTTTCGGAAATGCCCCGCGTCTCCGAAGCAGCAGGGCGGGCGAACTCGATACTGCGGGCGCACTGAGCGCCGGGTTTGTGCCATGCAGCGTTCCGGGGATCGCGAGGCGATTTTTGAGATATCACGCCCGCATGGCGCGGCGCGGATTCCAGGGCGCGTGGGAAGCATCATGGGTCACCGCGGGAGATGGGTGTTGGGGGTGGCTTGGCTGGCCGCGCTGGCGGGATCGGCGCCCGCGGCGGACCAGGTGGTGCGTGTTGGGGCGCTGGTGACGCGGGGCGTGGAGAGGTGTGTGGCTGAGTGGACGCCTTTGGTCGAGTACCTCTCGGCCAGCGTTGAGGGCTATACGTTCCGGCTGGTTCCCGTGGGGTACAGCTCGTTGCGGGAGACGTTGGCCGGCAAGAAAGTGGACTACTTGATCGGCAATCCATTGGCGCACGTGGAGGCGGAGTTGATTCGCGGGGCCCGGCCGCTGGCGACAATCCGGAGGGCAGGGCCGGACGGACGGGCGAGGTCGATGTTCGGGAGCGTGGTCTTCTGCCGGTCGGATCGCGGGGACATCGCGAAGCTGGAGGACCTGCGGGGCAAGCGGCTGGCGGCCGTGGACGCGCTTTCGTTCGGTGGCTGGATTGCGGCGTGGCGGGAACTGCAGGAACGCGGCGTGGACCCGACAAAGGGGCTGGCGTCGCTGGTGTTTTTGGGGACGCACGACGCGGTGGTCTTTGCGGTGCGCGAGGGGCGGGCGGACGCGGGTGTGGTGCGCACGGACGCGTTGGAGTGGCTGGCTCAGGAGGGGACGATCCGGTTGGGCGATTTCCGCGCGCTTAGCCCCGTGACGGGCGGCAACGGTTCGTGTTTGCGTTCGACGCCGTGGTATCCGGAATGGGCGTTTGACCAAGTGGAGGAGCGGAGCGACGGGCTGAGCGAGCGGGTGGCGGTGGCGTTGTTGCGTATGGGGGGCGACCACCCGGCCGCGCGGGCGGCGCAGACATCGGGATGGGCGATTGCGGAAAACTACCGGCCGGCGCGGGAGTGCATGCAGGCGTTGCGGATCGGGCCGTACAAGGACTACGGCCGGGCGACGCTGAAGGAGGTGCTGAGCCGCTATTGGCCGGAATTGGGCCTGGCCTCGGCGTTGACCGTGAGCTTGGGTGTCTTTGCTGTGGTGGTGGCCAGGCTGAACCGGCGCCTGGAGGCGGCGATGGAGCGGCAGCGGGCGGAACTGGCCGAGCGTCAGAAGGCGGAGGAGCAGGTGGCCGCTTACCAGCTCGAACTGCGGGCGCTGGCTTCGGAGTTGTCGCTGGCGGAAGAGCGGGAGCGCCGGC
>CAYYEE010000645.1:0-2613 GCA_964470775.1 uncultured Planctomycetota bacterium
CCGCCTCTGGCCCATCCCCCGCCACAGCCACACGCCGGCCCGCCCAAGGACTCCCGGTCGCCATCGCACTCCTCGCGCACGCAGCCCCGCCCCCGCCTTCCCAACCGCGCCTCACGCCACAACTATAGCAGACCATCCGAGGTGCCCACAACAAAGAGGCATTTGCTAGTGTGGTGATTCGGAAATGCCTTGTATTTCTGGGACAGCGCAGGGCCAGAGTCCACTCTTTGTTGTGGCGCAAGTTGCAGACATCGGCTACGTTGTGTTGTAGCTCATGAATAGCAAAGCTATTTTCGAGACACAATGATGGCTTTTGCGCTGTTCCCCCTTCTCCGAACCGCTTGCCGTCACCTCGATTGCGAACAGCGTAGATGGCTCGGTCAGACACGCGATCGGGCTATCATGCGGATCCGGCCTTGCCTGGGCGGCTGGAGCGCGAGCGCTGTGGGCATGTGACCGCGGCGAGGCATTAAAACGGCAAAGCCGGCCTGACGGCCGGCTCGCCTCGACCTCGGTCTGCTGCGCTCAGACGTCCTGGGGTTTTACGGTGCTGCGCTTGTTGGCCTGGGTGCGGCAGATGGCCGCGGCGATCAGCTCGTGCACCTTCTCGTTCAGAGCGGGCAGCAACTCGCTGGAGCACATGCAGCCCTTGGCGCGAATGGCGGCCTTCACCTTGCTCCCAACGATCAGCACGTCCTTCACGGCAGCGGCTTTGGCTTTCTTGGCGGCAGCCTTCTTAGCCATCTCCTACCTCCCACAAAAAAACCTCGGAAACCTGCGGCTTGTAGCAGAATGATAACAAATCGTTTGGCCAAATCAAGAAAATTCTTGCCTAAAAACGCGTGTAGAGCCCAATTTCTTGTGTGCCTGCGAAGTTGCTGCCCACTCCATTGGGTCTAAGCAAACGCTGGACCCGGCGGGCACGCACGGTGGCGCCTGACGACACATGCTACGTAAACCATTCTATACAAATGAGTTATGACAAAGCATTACACAACACATTTCACGGCAAAGGGTTAAGAGTTATGGTAATCTGTGGAAGCTGGGATTGGGGCGCGGGCGGTCAGCTGGGGGATGGATGGGGTGGGGTTGCAAGGGGTTTTTTCCTGTTGGGGGATAGATTGAAGCTGAGGGCTGCTCGGCTTGACGGCGCGTCGGCGGTGTGGATACACTGTTGCGAATGTGTCCCACTCCGCCTGTCCACAAGCTTCTGATCAAGTGCCCCAACTGGGTCGGCGACTTGGTGGCGGCCACAGGCGCGTTGCGCTGTCTGCGTCATCGGTTTGCCGACGCGCATATCTCTCTGCTGCTAAAGCCTTCGCTTGCGCCGCTGCTGGAGGACGCGCCGTGGTTCGACGCCATCGTGCCCTATGATCGCGCCGCCGCCACGCCGAACCAGCGGCGCGACATGCTCCGTCAGTTGCGTCTGGCCCGGTTCGACATGGCGGTGCTGTTGACGCACGGCATCAGCGGAGCGTGGTTCCTGTGGCGCGCGGGCATTCCGCGGCGGCTGGGCTTGTCGAAGCGGTCGTTCGGGTTGTTTCTGACGGATCACGTAAGTCTGCGGAAGCTGAGGGCGGGGCGGCCTTATGTGAGCAAGGTGGAAGTCTACTCGGCGCTGTGCGCGTTGGCGGGTTGCGGAGACGCGAGCGATCTGCGGCCAGAGCTGCGCGTGGGCGGGGAATTGCAGCGTCGCGCGGACGAGGCGTTGGAGGCGGCGGGCGCGCGGCCGGAGCGGGCGCTTGTGGCGGTGGCGCCGGGGGCCAGCTACGGTCCTTCGAAGCTGTGGCCGGCGGAGCGGTTCGGCGCGGTGGCGAGCGGGCTGATGCAGGACCCGGGGTGTGATGTTGTGTTGCTGACGTCGCCGGCCGAGGCGGAAATCGCCCAAGCGGTGACGCGCGCGATGCCGCGCCCCCCTATCCAACTGCCGCCTTCCACGGGCGGGCTGGCTATGCTGAAAGCGATCGTGAGGCGGGCGTCGCTGCTGGTGGGCAACGATAGCGGGCCGCGTCACGTGGCGATTGCGTTTGGCGTGCCGGTGGTGACGATCATGGGCCCCACGGATCCGCGCGTCACGGAGAGCCCCTACGAGAAGGGCGTGGTGCTGCGCCACGAGGCGCCGTGCGGGCCGTGCTATCTGCGCGAGTGCCCGCGCGATCACGCGTGCATGAACAGCGTCACCGTAGACGAGGTCCTGCGGGCCGCGCGCCGGTTCATCGCGCCGCCGCGTCGAGGGTGAGGTCGGCGAGCCGGCCGGCGTTGAAGAGGTGGAAGCCGAGGCCGGCGACCATGGCCGCGTTATCGGGGCAGAAGCGTTTGGCGGGCAGAAGGAGTTCGATGCCCTCGCGGCGCGCGTCCTCCTCCAGCCGCGCCCTGAGACGGCCGTTGCACGCCACCCCACCGCCGACGATCAGACGCTTCTCGCCCCGCGCCAGGCACGCCTCCAACGCCCGCGCGGCCAAAACGTCCACCACGGCCTCCTGAAAACTGGCGCAAAGGTCGGCGGTGTCCTGCTGGGAAAGGGCCGCCGGCTGGCCACTGCCCTTGGCGCCGGGCTGGCCCTTACAGCGGTAGAGCACGGCGGTTTTGAGACCGCTGAAGCTGAAGTCGAAG
>CAYYEE010000646.1:0-2611 GCA_964470775.1 uncultured Planctomycetota bacterium
TGCTGGATGTGCTCGATGAACTCCTTCTTCAGCGCGGGGTCGGGGTCTTCCTCGGCCAGCAGCTCGGCCAGGCCGGCCAGCGAGCCCAGCGGGTTGCGGATCTCGTGCGCCAGCGTAGTGGCAAAAGAGCCCAGCGTCAGGAACCGCGCCGCCTGCTCGATCTGCTTGCGCATGCCCGTCGTGTCCACGAGCTGGCGGTCGCTCAACACAATCGCCATGCGCTGCTCGCCGTCGCTGGAGAAAAACGAGGTCCGCGCCGTCACGTGAGCGCGCCGTCCACCTTTGAGCGCCAGATCCACGGGCGTCTCGCCCAGCGGCTCCTGCTTGCTCAGCGACGCCTCGAGCTGGCTGCTGAACACGGAGTTCGCGCCGCCGGCCTGGCCGTTGAGCACCTCGCGGAGCGGCTTGCCCATGACGTCCGCCGGCTCCACGCTCAGCAGGAGTTGCGCCAGCGAGTTCAGCATCCGCACGCGCCCATCCATGTCCACCGCGATCGTGGCGCCCATGCCCGTCTCCTGAATCAGAGCGTTCATGGTTTGCGCCATGCGCTGGAACCGCGCGTGGAGCTCGTTGATCTCGTTGACGCGCGCGCCCTTGGCCTCCGGGGGCAGCTTGCCTTGCGCAATCTGCTCCACGCCCTCGGACAACGACCTCAGCGCCGTGCGGATGGCCAGCGCGATGACCGCGCCCACCCCAAACGAAACCACGCCGAACGACAGAATGGAAACCAGGCCCAAACCCACGGCGCGGTGCCAAGCCACCAGATCAATGGCGGTCTCCAGCGTCACCGACGGCCCCATCAGATGCCGCCCCGGCTGCCTCACGGCAGGCGGCGTCCTGCCCCCCATCAGCGCGCTCGACTCCGCCTCCTCCGGCCCGCCGGACACATTCACTCCGGCCAGGAAGCACTGCATGACGAAGAAGCCCGCGGTAAGCGTAATGAAGGCGAAGGTGAAGGGAATGAGGATGAGCAGCCGTCCCCGCAGGAACGGCAGCGCCCACACGTTCAGCAGCCGCAGCACGCGCGACCGGAAAGCCCCTCCGCCGCCATTCCGAGCATCGGTCAACGCCCCTCTCCCATGCGGCTCAAGATGTCTCGGACCATCTTCTCCTGCGCCGGATTGCGTCCGTTGGACCGGTCCAGGAACAGGCGGAAGTACATCCGCGCCTTGTCCGAGTCAGGCTTGCGCCGGTACATGTTAGCCAGGTTATAGACAACCCGCAGGTCACCGGGGTGTTTCTCCAGGGCGCTGAGCAGGTACTTCTCGGCCAGGGCGTAGTTGCGCAGGCCCGTGTAGGCCACGCCCATGTTCAGCAACGCGCTGCAGTTGTCCGGCTCCAGTTGCAGGCTGCGTTCCAGAGGAGGCGTCGCCTCCGCGTGCTTGCCCAGGGCGATAAGGCAGGTGGCCAGGTTGTTGTAGCAGCGGTAGTTGTTCGGCTCCGCGGCGATGGCCTTGCGGTAGGTCTCGATGGCCTTGTTGTAGTCGTTCATCCGCTGGTAGATGACGCCCAGGTTGTTCAGCGCCGAGGCGTGCGAGGGGTTCTTGACCAGGGCCTTGTTGTAGTAGATGGCCGCCTCGTCGTCCTGACCCGCGGCCTGCAAGCTCACCGCCCTGGCAAAATCGCTCATCGGCGCCTCGCCCGACTTGGGGGGCGATTCCTCCCCGGGCTTGCCCGTCCGCGCTCCGGGCCCGGTTTCGCGCGTCACGTTCATCTCCGCCGACGCGTCCGTCAAGCGGGCCGTGGCCACGGCGCCCTCGGCGGGCTTGGCGCCTTCCGGCGTCGCGGGAGGCTTCTCCAGCGCCTCGGCCGCGGCCGGCGCGCCCACGATCTCCACCGCCGTCACGGCCACGGGCTGCGTGGCCGCCGCCCCGGCCGGTTTGGCGCCCAGGCTGTCGCCCGATGGCGACACCGACACCTCGATCACGTCAAAAACGGGTTCCCTGTCCGCGGGCTTCGAATCGGGAACAGCGGGCTTCGCCGCCGCCGTCCCGGCCTCGGGCTCCGCGGGCTGCGCCGCGGGAGGTCTGCGGCCCGCGGGCGGCCGTTCCACAGCGCGCAATCCGCCTTGCTTGACGAGATACTGAGGCGCAACGAAGACAACCGCCACGGTGACCAAGGCCACAACGATGATGGCGATGGCGGTGGCGCGCACCAACCCGCCGCCCGGCGCAGGCGCGTCCTCGTCGTCCGCGCCGCTGACGCCGTTGCCGTTCGTTAGCGGCCCCTTGGGTTTGCGCTCCGCGTCCAGCGACTGAAATTCGTGATAGGTCTTGCTCATGGCTTGGGCTTACCTGTGCTCCACTGGCTGGCGTCCCGGACGTCCGCCTTGATCTTGAGAGCGGCCAGCGCGTCCGCGGCCTTCTGCGCGTCGTCGCGGTTCGTGAAGGGCCCGATGCAGGCCAAATGGACCGCGCCCGGCGCAGCCTTGACCGGGCTGACGACGATGCGTTTGCCCTCCACGGCGCCGGCGGGAATCGCCTTGAGCGCCGCGATGGCCGCGTCGCGGCTGGCAAACTCGCCCGCGCAACACACCCAAGCCCCAGCCGTTGGGGCCGGGGCTTGGGGCGAGGCGACGGGCGAAATGGGCGAGGCGGGCTGCGTCGGCGTC
>CAYYEE010000647.1:0-2605 GCA_964470775.1 uncultured Planctomycetota bacterium
CACGGTCGCGTCCCAGCCCGCATCCTGGCTTGCGCCGCGCGGGCCATAAGTGATGGCGTTGTTCACCAGTCCGTCCAGCCCCCCCATGCGGTCCGCCGCCATCTTCACCATGCGCCGGCACGCGTCGCGGTCCGTCACGTCCACCTTGAGCGCCAGGGCCGAGCCGCCATCGGTCCCGATGACCCTCGCGACCTTCCGAGCGGCCGCGAGGCGCACGTCCGCCAGCGCGACCGCCGCCCCCTCCGCCGCCAACGCGCAAGCGCACGCCGCGCCGATGCCGCCGGCCGCGCCGGTGACCAGAACCTTGCGGCCCGACATGCTGAGTTCAGACCCCATCGCCGCCTCCTCTTCGCAACCCTCCTGTTTTGCCTTGTTCGTCCACGCTGCTATACTACTTTCGTCGCGATCCGCGCGCATCTGTCGCGGACGCCGCCCCGCGAACGGCCAAGCCAAAGACAGCGAGGACCCCATGCCCCAACGCCCTGCCAGCATCGTCTACGGCCTCACGGACCGTCCGCCGATCTGGATCACCGTTTTCCTCGCGTTCCAGCACGTCTGCATTGTCGCCATCTCCCTCATCCTGCCTGTGGTGGTCGTCCAGGAAGCGGGCTCGACCATCGCCAACCCAACCCTGGCCGCGGCCGGGCTCGTGAGTTGCTCCATGCTCGCGGGCGCGGTGGGGTGTGTGGCGCAGGTTCTCAGCCGGGGACCGGTGGGATCGGGCTATCTGTGCCCCCAATTGTGCGGCCCGTCTTTCTTATCCGCGTCGATCATGGCCGCCAAGACCGGCGGGCTGTCGCTCGTGCTGGGCATGAACCTTGTCGCGGGCGCCATCGAAGCGGTGTTCGGGTCGTTCATGCGGCGGCTGCGAACGCTCTTCCCGGCCGAGGTTACCGGGGTCATCGTCACCATGGTCGGGGTCACGGTGACCCGATTCACCGTGCCTCGCTTCCTGGGCGTTTCAACGCCCAACGGCGCGCCCGATGGACACGCGGTGCTGGTGAGCGTCTTCACGCTGGCGGTCATGGTGGGCCTGAACGTGTGGAGCCGGGGCAAGCTGAAACTGTTCGGGGCGCTCATCGGCATGACCGCCGGATATCTGCTGGCCTGGGCCTTCGGCCTTCTGGACCCCGAGGCCGTACGCCACATCCGCGAAACGCCTCTCTTCTGGTTCCCGCTGGCCCACCACCCAGGGTGGACCTTCAGCGCGGCCATGATCATCCCCTGCGTCGTGGCCACCTTGTGCTCCACGCTCAAGACGGTCGGCGACTTGACTACCTGCCAGCGCATCAACGACGCCTCGTGGACACAGCCCGACATGAAGAACATCAGTAAAGGCATCATCGCCGACGCGGCCGGCTGCCTGGCCGCGGGCCTCATCGGGGGGCACGGGCAGTCCAGCTCCTCCACGAACATCGGCCTGGCCATCGCCACGGGCGTTACCAGCCGGATCATCGCTTGGGTCACGGCCATCCTGCTCGCGATTCTGGCGTTTGTCCCCAAGGTCGCCTCGGTCTTCGTGGCCATGCCCGCGCCGGTCATGGGCGCGGTGCTTCTCTTCGCGCTCAGCTTCATGGTCGTGGCGGGTTTGCAAATCATCACGTCACGCATGATGGACACGCGCAAGACGTTTGTCGTCGGCATCCCCATCGTGTTCGGCATCGGCGTGGACATCTTCCCCCACGTGTTCGAGAACCTCCACCCCGTCATCTACCCCATCTTCAGTTCCTCGCTTTCGGCCTCGGCCGTGCTGGCGGTGGTCCTCAACCTGATCTTCCGCATCGGCATCGCCCGCAAGGCCACGCTCGACGCCAGAGTCGGCCAAGACATGGCGGACAGCATCTTCAAATTCATGGAACACCAGGGCAGCCTGTGGGGCGCGCGCCACGATGTAATCAACAACGTAACCGCGGCCATGACGGAGTTCATGGAAGCCGCGCCCTATCTGTGCGCCGATGGCGGCGTCCACTTCGAGGTCAGCTTCGACGAGTTCAACATCGAGGCGCGCATCCGTTACAAGGGCAAGCCCTTGGAGATTTCCGGCCGCATGCCGGACAAGGAAGAGATGTTCAGCGACCCTGGAGCCCCGGCCCGGCTGGCGGGTTATCTCATGCGCCACTACGCGGACAAGATCACGACGCACTCTGCCGGCGACGAGCAGACTCTGACGCTTCGCTTTGTCCACTAGTGTTGTGCCTCAAAAACACCTTTGGTATTCATGAGGCGCAACACAACGTGGCCGATGTCTGCAACTTAGCGGCCCGTTGAAAAAGACACCGCGTCGGCGGGACATGGCGCCTCAGCCCGCCAACGGCGGGATCGCAACGTGTCCCCTGAACAGACGCGACATTTTCAACTGGCTTTTAGACATTTCCGGGACAGCACGTGCTTGCTTGTGGAAATAGCCGCACATTTCCGCAATCAAGCCCTTCTGACAGAACATGCTGGCTTGATGCAAGTTCGTGTTGCCGTTGCCTGCAATTAGTTGCGTGAATCGGCGCGCCAATCTACGCAGCTAATCACTGACGGCCGCCTCTCTGGCAAGGGCGCCCGGCCACCGTGCCCGGGGCGCGGCGGCTGGCGGTGACGCAGCGCTTCGTCTATG
>CAYYEE010000648.1:0-2605 GCA_964470775.1 uncultured Planctomycetota bacterium
TTGTGTCATGTAGTGTTTCAGAGATAGCAAAGCTATTTCTGAAACACTACACCAGGGGACGATCGGAAGTCAGAGGCCCGATTATTGGCACGCGTCGCGATGGGCAGTTGAGTCCAAGGCGGATGGGGGCTGGGCCAGCACGCGCCGGACTCCCAGAAATGGCTGGTTTCGCGACCTGGCGGGCCGGATGCGGGGCCGGTCGGCGAGAATCTGGGCGATGGCACACCCAGTGCTATGTTCACGGGGTTTCGCGCCGTCGGCAGCGGAGCAAAAAGTCAGACGATCAAACGAACCCCGATGTGGCGCGTATAGGAGCTAAGAACCTATGGCCAAGGAAAAACGCGCTGAGAACAGCAAGAAGAAGTTCACGCCCGCGCCGGTGGAGGCGCCCGCCGACCTGTTGAGCCGCAGGCGGAAGCATATCCGCCAGGTTCTGCCCAAGCGTTGAATCGCCGAAATACGCGTTCCCGCGCCTGTCAGCCGGTGTCGGCGATGGCCGGGGACGAGAGGTTCCTGAAACCTTGGATGAGGAGATCAGGAGATGTCGAGCAAGTTGCTGCGTGTTGTGTTCGCCGCTGTGATGTCGGTAGCGTTGGCTGCTTCGCTGGCGCAGGCCCAGGACAAGGGCAAAGATAAGGGCAAGGGCAAGGGCAAGGACAAGCCGGCCATGACCGCTCTGACCGGCAAGCTGACCGTGGCCAAGACCGAAGACGGCAAGAAGACCGTGACGCTGGACGTGACGGGCGCGGACGGCAAGGTTGTGACCTACACGGTTGTCACCAACCCCAAGAGCGAGAAGCAGGCCGATTCCCTGAGCGGCAAGATGGTGGATGTGAAGGGGATGCTGGCGGCCGATGGCAAGACGCTGACCGCGGTGATGATGAAGGAGGCCGGCAAGGCGCCTGAGAAGAAGGGCCCCAAGCCTGAGAAGAAGGAGAAAGCGGCTCCCGAGGGCGGCGAGGAGATGTAATCGCCGTTTCCCGCGGAAAATGCTGACGAATCTGGAGGCGCGCGGTGCGGAACCGCGCGCCTCCGGTTTTTTGTGTGGTGACGCGGGCGGGAGCGGGGGCTTGTGGGGAATGCCGGGGGCCACGACGGCCGCCGGGGACAGAGCCCCGTCCTATGACGAGCGGCCTTTGTCGCGGACGTCGCCAACGGAGACCCAGATGGGGCTGGTCCAGCCGCGTTCGTTGCCGGCCTGGCGGACGCGGAGATAGTAGATGGCGTCGCCGGTGAGGGGGCGGTCGGTGAAGGTCAGGTCCGCGGTCAAGGCGTTAAGGCGGCGCCAGCGTTTGGCCACGGCCCACGCGCCCTGGCTGAAGCGGAACAGCTCGACTTCCTCGATGGGCGCCTGGCAGCCGATGCGGGCGGCGACGCGGGGCCGCCGGCCCGGTTCGAGCGTGACCTCCTGTCCCATGCCGACGCCATCAAGCGAGAGGAGCAGGACCATGTGCGCGCCGGTTGTGCCATAGGTTGCGCGCTGCCACATGCCTTGCCAGATGGAGGGGCGATCGAGACGGGGCGCAAACGTGGCTTGGATGCCTGCCTTCTTCTGGATGGACACGCTGCATGGCTTGCCGTCAATCCGCGTGGGCTGGAGCCAAAGGGAATCCGGGTCGGGGCAGAGGCTGCCGATGGGCAGGCGGTGGGAGTCGGAGCCGCACACCGCGCCCACGCGCGCGCCGCGCGCCAGGACGTCCTGGAACTTGGCGTCCAGGGGGTTCTGCTGGTGCATGGAGTAGACCTCGTGCAGGCGCAGCGTCTCGTGGTCCACGGGGTCCACGTAGCGGGCGTGGAAGTGGGCGATGCACAGAGCGGGCGCGCCCAGGCGGCGCACTTCGGCGAGGAAGGAACGCTCGAGGTTGACGGGCGCGCGGAAAGGCGGGTTGTCCGCGGGGTGGCGGCCTTTGAGGATGCGCTTGCCGTAGAAGTTGACGGCTTGGTTGCGTTCCATGAAGTAAGCGTTGATGTGGCCTTCGCCGGCCCACTCGTAGCCGAAGAAGGTGACGAACTTGCCCGGCGCGCTGGCCTCGGCGGCGGCGTCGAGATAGCGGTCCCACGCGGCTTTGCAGCCGAAGTACTCGGCGTGGGAGGCGCAGGCGGCGAAATCCAGACCCGCCGTGCGCCGCGCGTATTCATAGTGAACCCAGGCGGGGAACGTGGCGTCGCAATCGAGCGTGTGGCCGTGCATCTCGCCGAAGTAGATGCGCTGGTCCGGTTTTTTGGCGCTGACCAGCAGGGGCAGGGGCGGGCTGCGCAAGGCGCCGCATTCCGCGTGGAGCGTCTGCCAGCCGAGGGTGGTCAGACGCCCGCCGGCGATGCGCACGGAGCCGCGGTCCGACGCTTTGAAGACGATGCGTGAAGGCGCGAGCTTGTCCTTGGACGAGGTCTTGAGCGTCACCACGTCGGTGAAGGATTCGTCGCGGTTGCCAAAGGCGTCCACCGCGGCGCAATGGAGGTCGAGGCGCTCGCCGGCCTGCTCGCCACCGATCCTCCCGCCTTCGCCGTGTTTGCGCACACGTACCAGGTGCGCGACTTCGTGCCGAAGCTGGCCGCCCGCCTCGGCTGGCCGCTCGTCACCGACGTGGTCGGCTACGGCGAGCCG
>CAYYEE010000649.1:0-2598 GCA_964470775.1 uncultured Planctomycetota bacterium
CGAGAGCTTCTACGTCCGCCGCTCCGCCATCCAAGCCCTCGCCGCCATCGGCGCCGCCTCCGCCGCGCCCTCCATTGAGCAGCGCATCACGGACGCCGACGACACCATTCGCGCCGCCGCCTGCGCCGCCCTCAGCGTCCTGCTCGCTCCCACGTCCCCTGTCTTCATCGCCCCCCGCCTGGCCGACCCCGTCCCCGAGGTCCGCCAGGCCGCCGAAGACGCCCTGCTCAAGTTCCCCCCCGGCCCCGCCTGGCGGCCGGTCGTAGAGGCCAGCGAACACAAGGACCTGCGCGAAACGCGTGTCCGCGCCTGGAAGCTCCTGGGCGAGTACGGCCACGAGGAAACGCGCGAACACGCCTTCAAACACCTGTCCGACAAGGACGCCGAGATCGTCGGCTACGCCATGCGCATCATGCGCAAGCTCCGTGACGAACGCTGCAAACCCCATGTCCTCGCCGTTCTCACCGTCAAAGGACTCTCCACGGCCAGCGAGGTGGACCAGCAGGAATGCTTCGAAGCCGCCATCCTCTTCAAACTCAAGCAGCCCATACCCCAGGTCATGCGGCTCCTGCGCCTCGCCATCAAACCGCCCGAGGATTTCTCCATCAGCGAACTCGCCCTTGCCAGCGCCATCAAGTACCTTGCCGCCATGGACCACAAGGAGGCGGCCCCCCTGGTCGAGCAGCTCTACACCGCCCAAGGCTGGTCCATGGAGAGCGCCAAGACCGTCACCGCCGCCCTCACCGCTTGGACCGGCAAGACCTATCCCCTGCCTGTCGTGGCCAAGGCTTACGGCCACTATTTCATCGACGCCTACGTCTCCCGCGACAAGCCACCCACCCCCTGAGCTCGCGGCCAAAGGGCCACCCATGAACCCTCCGCTCCGCGTGTTCCTCTCCGCCGGCGAGGCTTCCGGCGACCGCTTCGGCGCCAGCCTCGTCCAAGCCATCCGCAGCCGCCGCCCCGACGCCCGGTTCCTCGGCATCGGCGGCGCCCGCATGGCCGCCCAAGGCGTCGAGCGCATCGCCGACACCACGCGACACGCCGTCATGGGCGTCTTCTCCGCCATCAGCAAGGTCGGCTACTTCACCGGCGTCTTCCGGCAGTGCGTGCGCCGGTTCAACATCGAGGCGCCCAGCGTCTGCGTCCCCATCGACAACCCCGGCTTCAACCGCCATCTCGCCCGCTTCGCCCACAGCCGCGCCGTCCCGGTCTGCTACTACGTCAGCCCCCAGTTCTGGGCCTGGCGCAAAGGCCGCATCTACAAGTTCGCCAAGACCGTGGACCGCGTCCTCTGCATCCTGCCCTTTGAGCCGGCCATGTATGAAGAGGTCGGCGTGGACGCCCGCTACACCGGCCACCCCGCGCTCGACTACCTCAAGCAGTACGTGGAAGACCCCGCCGTCGCCGCCCGCGTCCGCAGCCTCGGCCCCTGCGTCGTCGGCCTGCTGCCCGGCAGCCGCCTGCAGGAGGTCCGCAACGTCTTCCCCATCATCGCCAGCGCCGCCAGCCACATCCAGCGCCGCCTGCCACAGGTCCGCTTCATCGTAGGCTGCGCCGAGCCATCACACGAGCCCCTAGTCCGCGCCACATTGCGCGCCAACGGCGTCACCGGCGCCACGCTGCTCACCGGCCGCGCCTGGGACGTCATGCGCCACGCCCGCCTCTGCGTCACCGCCAGCGGCACAGCCACGCTTGAACTCGCATGGTTTCGCCGGCCCATGGTCATCGTCTACCACGCCCCGCCCATCGCCAGGCCCATCATGCCCTGGCTTCTGCGCACCCACTTCGGCATCGTCAACGTCATCGCCGGCCGCGAAATCTGCCCCGAGTTCCTCATGTACGGCCCCAACGGCGCCCCCGCTGGCCAGGCCGCCGTCGAACTCCTCCAGAACGAAGACGCCTGGCGCCGCCAACAGACCGCCCTCGGCCAAGTCGTCGACCTCCTCGGCGCCCCCGGTTCCGCCGACCGCGCCGCCGAAGCCGTCATCGAACTCGCCGAACGCCGCCGGCCGCGCTGACTCCCTCCGTCATGCCGTTCGCCGCGGCGCGTCCAGGCCGCTTCTGCCCGCCGCCTTTCCCCCCCTTCGTGATCTTCAGCCCCAAAACCGCAACGCTGCAAAAAGCATCCTCCGGCCCAGCCGCCAAGCGCGCCCAAACGCACATCCACACCGCCGCCCAAGCGAACCGTTTTACGGTCCTCCCCTAATCTTCGCGAGCCCCGTCACACACCGCCCGCCCAGCCGCCGCGGGCACAGCCGGAGTGTATCCCGTTTGCCCGCCTTCCTCTCCGCCCCTGCCATCCTCGCCGTCCCCGCCGTCCCTGCCGACGAAACACCTTGACTGATTGATTACGATCAGTTATGATCTTTCTTATCATTCGTCAAGGAGACCTCGCGATGCGCCTTACACCTCTTGAACGCCAGGACCGCATCCAGTCGCTCCTGCGCGCCGGCAAAGTCGCTGTTCAAGACCTCGCCGCTGAGCTCCGCGTCTCCCAAATCACCATCCGGCGCGACCTCGCCGAGCTTCGTGCTCAGGGCAAACTGCTCCGCGTGTATGGCGGCGCCCTGCCCAAGGAGCGCGTAGCCTACGAGT
>CAYYEE010000650.1:0-2590 GCA_964470775.1 uncultured Planctomycetota bacterium
CTTATCTCAGGCGTTGCGGCCGGGAACGGTGTGTGTCATGGCCGGGCCGCCGGTCCGGCCGACGCGGGCCTCAGCAGTAGAAGACGCAACGACGTTCACGACGCCCCGGCAAGGAGAGCCCTTGAGAAGGGGACGGTTATGGGTGTCCCGGAACTCTCTTCTCCCCGGAACTCCCCCGGAACTGCGGCGCGGAACTCCGAGTAGATAAAGTTTGCGTCCCCGAACTCCCTGAACTCCCGGAACTCCTTCCCCGGAACTCCTCCGGAACTCTCAGAAAAAGTTTGCGTCCGCGGAACTCTCACGGAGCGGTTCCACGCGCTCGTGGGCGCGGTGATGATCACGCACGCGGCCATGGCCACGCTGCTGGCCAAGGCGCCCCGCTGGGAAGGGACGCTGGGCCAGACGCGGATCAGTCCCATCGCCGACGCGCTTAACGCCAAGCCCAAGCGCCGACAACCCCGCAAAACGACCCGCAAGCCACGCTCCCGGACAAGGTGCGGCGCAGACGCTCCGTCTCCGCGAGTCCCAGCCGCCCCTTCGGCGGCCAAAATGGGCCCGCCTTAGCCCGGCGCGCAACTCCCGCGCCCTCTTTTCCCCCCATTTGGCCCATCCCCTCGCCACGCTCGAGGCGCGTCCAGCTTCACAGCGCAACCGGCTCACCAATATGCTGTCACTGTAATTAACAAAAAGTCCCCCAAATATCCCCGACGAATATACCCGAATATAGACCAGCCCCGAATAGAGTCGGCACTCCGCAACCCCCGGTCAGCACGGCGCTCCCATACTGACGGACGCGACATGCCTGCTCCAGAGGAACTCGGGGGAGCGCCGCATCCTTGAGCCGTTCCTGACCTCACCTTACCGCCAGCACCCGCGGCGCGCGCGTCATCACTTTGTGGCCGGAGGCGGTGACGGCCACCGTCTCGCTGAAAGCCGTGCCGCATCGCCCGATGTCGCGCAGCGAGGTGTTCACGTGGAAGACCATGCCCGGCAGGAGGACGTCGCGACTCCCAATCATGATGCCGTCGCCGCCGTCGTGCCAGTGCGGAGGGAAGCCGACTCCCGTCGAATACCCATAGCAGCCGTGCCAGATCAGAGAGTCCAGATTCGGTACCGCCTTCTTGAGCGCGGAAAGCGCTTGGGCCGCGATCTCACCGCCGATGGCGCCGGGCTTCATCAACTCGATGACGCGATTGATGCTCGCAATGCAGCCGTCGGCCATGCGCCGAAGGTTGTCCGTGGGGCGCCCGACGGAGACGCCGCGCATGATCGGGGCGTGGTACCGATGGATGCAGCCGGAGAACTCCAGCAGGATCGCGTCGCCGCGGCGCAGGCGAACGCGCTGGAAGGTCGAGTGTGGAATCCCCGACCGCCGTCCCACTGTGACGGTGGGGGCGACGGACGGATACTCGCTTCCTCCGCCGATCATCGCCTCGTACCCCGCGGCGGCGAGTTCGTTGTCCGTGACGCCCGGCGCGGCGCGGTCCATCGCGGCGGCAATTCCTGCGCTGCTCAGACGCGCGGCCTTCTGGATGGCGCCAAGTTCGGCCGGTGACTTCACGCGCCGGACCGACGGGATGAGATCGTCCGCGTCGGCGAAGGCTGCTTTCGGAAGCAAGCGGCGCAGGCGCGACATGTCTCTGATCGTGAAGCCGTGAAAGCTCTGGTCAATCCCGATCCGAGCTTTGGCCAGCTTGCGATCAGTCAGGAGGACGCCCAAGGCATCGAAGAAATCCCCCCCTGTGGGGTATGGGACGTTGTCTTTCGTCCAGGCACTCAGACGCGCGTTCTGGATTTCGAAGTGGGTCGCCAGAATCGTCGGATCCCCTTGGCACGGCACGAGCAGGGCGATCCGTCCACAGCCGTAGTAACCGACCGTCTCGAATCCCGTCAAGTAGTTGATGTTGGCGAAGGCGTGGCAGAGCAACGCGTCGAAGCCGGCGGCCGCCATTTTCTCCTGAACGTTGCGGAGCCGCGCACGGTATTCGGCGACCGTGAAAGCCAGGCGCTTGAGCGGGGGCATGGTCCTCTCTCCACAGGCATGGGGGTTCTATCGCAACAACACAATGCGAATTCCGCAAGCGGCGAATTCAGTGGACATCATATAGATTTGGCTGGCCGCTTCCTGGAGTATTCCCCGGACATAGCACGCCAATACGTCCGCTGCCAAGGAGGCCGTGCGGCTGGCCCTCGGTGTCTGGTTGGGGTGTGCGCTTGATGTGCTGCTGGGCATCCCCGGCAACCGTCCCCACATGCTCTCCCTTCGCCTTGCGCATGTGCCTCGTGTTGCGCGGCCGCGACGCCGCGGACTGTGGCGATTATACACGAGGACGCCGGGGTGTCCAGTCGGGATCTGACCCGGGGTGTGGACGGGATGGAGAGGTGGTGGGTGCGCTACGCGCTGCCGTTGCCGTTTTGGGCGCGGCAGACGACGTCGAGGGAGGGGAGGGCTTGCATAATTCTGGGGACACCCATAACCGTCCCCTTGTCAAGGGCTCTCCTTGCCGGAGCGTCGTGAACGTCGTTGCGCGTTCGACTGTCGAGGCCCGCGTCGGCCGGACCGGCGGCCCGGCGAGAATGGGCCCTCGCG
>CAYYEE010000651.1:0-2586 GCA_964470775.1 uncultured Planctomycetota bacterium
CCACTGGGGCCAGTCGGGCGACGGACATACAACCACGTAGGAGGCTTTCTGCGCCAGGACCCACCCCGTGTGCAGGCCAATGCCCAGATAGACGCGCGACGTGCGAGCGCAGCACCACGCCAGCAAAGCGCCGATCAGCAACAGGCTCGCGGTGAGCGCGGGCGCGCCTTCTCGCTGCAGCACGGACCTGGCGCTTATGCGCATGGCTTCATAGCCCGACAAAGGGCCTGTCCAGGGGTTGAAGCCGGTCGGGAGCAGGGCGTGTCCGCTCAGGAAGTGGGGGACGAGGAAGAACAGACTGGAGAGGATGATGGCGCGGGTCAGCGTGGTATGGCGCGCCAGGACAGCGAACAGCACGCCGCGAAACAGGACTTCTTCAGGCACGGCGGCGCCCAAGGCCGAAACGACGGCCAAGAGCAGGGGCGAGGAGACGCTCCAGTCCTCTTTGAGTCGGCAGACGCCCCAGGCGCGGGCGAGACACATGGCCGCAAGGAACACCGCCACGGTGACAACACCAATCACGAATCCGTTGGCGGCCTCTCCGGCCGCGCGCAGGTCGAGGCGGAGGCTGTCGCGCAGCGCCGGCCACACGCCAAGAGACCGCGTGCGGACCGCCAGCAGCGCCACAAGGCAGAGGATGAAGAAGTAGCTCTCGACTCGCGCAAAGTTGTAGGAGCCGTGCGCTACCACCCCCGGCTCGAACCTGGCGGCATAGGGCTGGAAGCTCAGGGCCTTCCTTGCGACAGCGGAATGGCGAACCGCGGCGTCGGCCGCGCACTTAGCAAACGGCCCCAGAGCAGCCGCCAGAACGAGGGCGGACAGGTAGATCAGGACCATTTCTGTCGTGATGGAGGGGCGCTTCATCTTTGGGCTGCCCAGCATGGACTCCGAAGGCTCTGTGGCCGCTGCCCTGCGTTTCGGGCCCAAACGTGGCCTGAAGTCCAGCTTGCCGTGTCAGCGGCGCTTGACCTGAGAGGGCGCGGCGCGTAGACTGCCGTATTATGATAATACTCCCTGCGATTGACATGAAGGGCGGCAAATGCGTGCGCCTGTTTCAGGGCCGCGCGGACCAGGAGACGGTGTTCGGCGAAGACCCGGTGGCCATGGCGCTCCAGTGGCGCGACCAGGGCGCAGAGTACCTGCACCTGGTTGACCTGGACGGCGCCTTTGCGGGCGAGCCGCGCCACGCGGACGTTGTAGCCGCCATCGTGAAGCAGACCGGTCTGCCTGTGGAGGTCGGCGGGGGCATCCGCTCGCGCGAGTCCGTAAGCGCATACCTGGAGGCTGGCGTGGACCGCGTGATCGTGGGCACCAAGGCGTTGCAGTCACCCCAGTGGCTTCGCGCGTTGTGCAGGGAGTTCCCGGGCCGCATCGCCGTGGGCGTGGACGCGCGGGACGGGCGCGTGGCGACGCACGGCTGGGTGGCCACGTCGGACGTCACGGCCATCGAGTTCGCGCGCAGCCTCAAGGGCGTGGGCGTGCGCGCCATCATCTTTACGGATATCAGCCGCGACGGAGCCATGAAGGGCGTCAACGTGGAGGCCACGCGGCTTTTCGCCGAGGCATGCGACGCGCCGGTGGTGGCTTCCGGCGGCGTATCGAGCCTGGACGACATCAAGGCGCTGAAGGCGCTGCCCATCGAGGGCGCGGTGGTGGGGCGGGCGCTCTACGACGGCCGCTTAGGGCTGGCGGAGGCGATCACGGCGGCTAAGGCGGACTAGTTCGCCTCTTTGTGGCTGGCGCCGTTCTGGGGTTTGCCGAACACGCACGGCAGTTCCACGGTGAAGACGCTGCCCTGGTTGCGTCCCTCGCTATGCGCCGTGACGGAGCCGCCGCAGGCGTCCACAAGCTTCTTGACCAGCGCCAGACCAAGACCCGACCCTTTGACGCCGGCTGTCCGCTGGATGCGGCCGAACTCCTGGAACAGCGTGGCCTGCTCGTCGGGCGTGAGGCCCGAGCCTGTGTCAGCCACGCGGATGGCGAACCGGCCGTCCTTCTGCGACGCCGACACGGTGACGCGCCCCTTGTCCGTATACTTGATGGCGTTGTTGATGAGGTTCTGAATCACTGTGCGCACGGCAAAGGCGTCGCCGAGAATGCGGAACTTTTGCCAGGGCTCGACGACGATCTCAAGGCCTTTGTCTTCGGCCAGCAGCCTCTGACCGTCCAGCACTTCCTCCACTATCTGCTGGAGGTCCAGTTCCTCCTGCGTGACGACCAGCGTTTCCTGGTCCAGCTTGGAGAGCTCCAGGAAGTCGTCCACAAACGTCTGGAGCCTGTTTACCGAGCGCGTGACCAGGCGCAGGAGCCCTTCCAGGCGTGTCTTGTCGGCCAGAACCTCCGGGTTGCGGAAGAGCGACACGGCCGTGACCAGCGGAGAAAGCGGAGCGCGGAGTTCGTGGACCATGAACCGGAAGAACCGCTCTCGCTCGCGCTGCAATTCGCGCAGGGCCGTGATGTCGGTGATGATCGCGAGGCTGGCGGGGCGTCCATCCCACTCGCTGAGCCTGGCGCGAACCATGACCGTGAGCGTGGAGCCGTTCTTGTGGAGCAGGCGCGTTTCGTGCTCATCGGGCGCGGGCTCCC
>CAYYEE010000652.1:0-1795 GCA_964470775.1 uncultured Planctomycetota bacterium
GAGCTTGAGGGCTTGGCGGGTGAGGTCGGGCTGGGAGGCGCGGTAGGCGGCTTCGGCCTGGAGAGTTCGTCAAGGGCTGGGGCCATGTCGGCGAAGGCGGGGGCGTTGTCGTGGACGAAGCGGTCGAGGCGGGGCATGTCGCCGCGGTCGAACTGGACGAGGCGTCCGCGGAGGAGGCCGGCGAGGATGAGTTTGACGTCGCCGGGGCTCATGGGGAGGAAGGGGAGCAGGGCGAGGCCGGCGCGCCAGTCGATGGCGCAGAGTCCGGCGGCGGGGTCGTCGTCATGGCCGTCGCGCTTGAGGCAGTTGGGCTGGCTTTTGAGGGTCCACCACTCGTATTGGCGGGCGAGCTCGGGGGCGCCCATGTCGTGGAGCATGGTGACGACGCTGGCCATGAAGCGGCGCTTGGCGACAAACTCGCGGCTTCCGGGGACGTCCCCCCCCTTCCACGCCCAGCGGCGGAAAAGCTGGTCGTCGGCTTCAAGCTTCCACGCGCGGCCTTCGACCCATTCGTTGACTTCGCCGTAGCTGCGGAGAACGGGGTCGTAGAAGGTGGCGTAGATGTCGCTGACGGCGTCTTGGACGCCGAGGCGGACGGAGGCGGCGCGGCGGGCGACCTTTTTCCACAGAGCGCCAGCGCGGACGGCGGCGGGGTTGACCTGGGCGGCGAAGGGGGCCTGGTAGGCGAGCCAGTAGATGGTGTTGCGGAAGAGGCGCGAGAAGGCGGAGGGCGGAATGAGGATCTTGAGGCCGTAGACGCGGCCGGGTTCGAAGCCGGGGATGGGGGGGCCGTCGAGGGTGAGGCTGTCGAGGCGGGCGCGGTAGACCTGGCCGGCGAAGCCGCCGCCGACAAACTTGTCGATGATGAAACCGGCGCGGCCAGGGGTGGCGGGGCAGACGCCGGTGATGGACCAGGCGAGGTGGTCGCCTTGGTCGTAGCGGGCGGGGCGCCAGGGGCGCAGGAGGCTGGCGCCGGCGGCGATGTCTTGGAGGCGGCGGAGGGTGTCGAGCGAGTAGGGTGGCATGAGGGGCTGTCCTGGGGGGCAACCGGAATGGGACGCAAAGGAGAGAGGGGACGGCCAGGAGCGACTACAGGTTTTCGGGGAGGCGGGCGGCGTAACGTTTCAAGGTGGTCTCGATCTGGCGGGTCTCGGTGAGGATAACCATGCCTTTGATTTGGGCGATGGCTTCGGCGGCTTGCTGGTCCACCATGCGGCGGTTGAGTTTGAAGCGTTCGGCTTGACGGACGGCGCGGTAGGGACAAGGGGAGACGCAGTCGCCACAAGCGACGCATTTGAGGAAGTTGATGAAGGGGAAGCCTTGTTTGCGGCTGATGGCGCCGTAGCGGCAGGAACGGGAGGGCGGGCAGTCGTCGCAGCGTTTGCAGAGGGTTGGGTCCACGCGGACGACAAGGGGGTGCTCGATCTGGCCGATGGTCATGTGGGTCTGGAGGATGAAGACGGAGAGGCCGGCTTTGGTGGCCCAGGCGGCGGCGTTGGTGACCGGGGTGTCGGCGATGCCCGCGCGGAACTTGCAGAGGGTGTTGGAGGTGCAGGGAGCGACGAGCATGGTTTCGTATTCGCGGGCGAAGAAGCGGGCGCCGAGCCAGTTGGCGGCGCCGTGGCTTTTGGGGGTGACGATTTCGCGATAGGGGGAGCCGTCGCTGATGGCGGCGAGGCGTTTGATGAGGGAGGCGTGTTTGAGGATTTCGACGCCGGCTTGGGTGATGAAGGTGGTGATGCGGACGTCGTCCATGGCGGCCACCTTTTCCATTTCGTCAAAGGTGGCTTTGAGC
>CAYYEE010000652.1:1805-2582 GCA_964470775.1 uncultured Planctomycetota bacterium
GGCATGGCGCGGTCTCGCGATTGGGCGCCGGCGGCGCGGAGTGCGGATGTGGGGACTATTTTACATGCCGGGGGCTGTGTCCGCCACGGAAGGGCAGGCCGCGGAGCATGGGGCGCGGCATGCCGAGCCTCCGCAGGGCGGTGGGTGGCGGGCAGGCAGGAGAACGATCGCGGCCGGCGGGAGCAAGGGCGCGCTCTGCCGGCCCTCCGCCAAGGGGTGAGGGGCGCGAATCTTTCTGTTCCGGGGACACGTTGCGATCCGTTGTTGGCGGGCTTCCGCAATATGTCCCCGCCGGCGCGGTGTTTTTCAACGGGCTGTTGGAGGCGGGTGTCAGGGCTCGGCTTGGGCGAGGGTTTGAGCGCGGGGTTCGAGGGCGCGGGCGATGTGGCGGGCGAGGTCGGTGAGGGTGTCGTCGCGGGCGCCCATGACGACGACGGCGTCGCCGGGTCGCCAGGCTTCGACGATGCGGCCGGTGACGGTGTCGCGCGTGGAGAAGGAGACGGGGGCGCCGTGGCGGGCGGCGGCGGCGGCGATGTCTTCGGCGGTGATGTCGCGGCTGGCTGTGCCGCCGACGTAGTAGATGGGGAGGAGCCACATGCGGTCGTCGGGGCCGAGGGTGAGGGCGAGGGAGCGTTCGAGCTCTTGGCGCATGAAGCGGGCGGGGCCGTAGCCGTGGAGCTGGAACACGGCGAGGACGCGGCGCGCGCCGCCGTCGCGCGCGGCGGAGACGGCGGCGGCGATCTTGCTGGGGTTGTGGGCGAAGTCGTCGTAGACAGG
>CAYYEE010000653.1:0-2580 GCA_964470775.1 uncultured Planctomycetota bacterium
CGTTGGCGGGCTGAGGCGCCATGTCCCCGCCGACGCGGTGTCTTTTTCAACAGGCTGCTAGCTGGATGCGCAGGCCGGGGTCGGTTTCGCAGGCGTCCACGATGGTGTTGTAGGCGGCGATGAGGTCTTCGAGGGCTTGCCTGCGGCCGCCGGGGGCGAAGCGGCCGAGGTCGTAGACGCTGGCGGCGATGAACTGGCCGGCTTCGAAGACGTCAATTCTGTCCGCGATGCCTTTCTGTTCGGCCAGGCCCTCGGCCACGGGCACGCCTTTTTCCACGGTGACAAGGACGGGGCGCAGGCCAGCGTCGAGGTTGGCTGCGCATTTGCGCATGAGGGCTTCGCCGGGGGCGGTGGTGGAGTGGATGGCGGTGTCGTGGATGAGGAAGTCGGCGTCGCGGCCGGAGGGGGTGTCGGCGACGGAGGCGCCGTGGGTTTGGACTTGGGCGCCGAGGGCGAGGGTGAGGCGGGCGCCAACGAGGTGCTGGAGCATGGTTCCGGCGCAGGTGGCGCCCGGGGATTCCCGTTCGCGGGTTTGGGCCTGGGCCAGCAGGTCGCGGATTATGGCGCGGAGCGACTTGGCCACGTCGTGGCGGAGGACAAAGGGCTTGCTGGCGAAGTAGTCTTTGACGCGGGCGATCCACCAGGCCTCGATCTCGTCGACGTCGGCGACGCCGCGTTGGTGGCAGGCGTTGAGGAAGCTGACGCAGCGCTCCATGTTGGCGATGCTGCCGCGGCTGGTGCGGCCGCCTTCCTCGGCAAGGGTGCGGGTGATGGCGTAGTCGGCGAGGATGGCTTGCACCGCGCCTTTGCCCAGGCCTTTGACCTGGCCTCTGTTTTCGGTGAGGAGGGAGGCCGGGTCGAGGGGCAGGCCGTGCTTCTTGGCGTGGCGGGTGACGACGAGGGCGACGCAGAGGGCGCCTTTGTCCCGGATCCGGTAGGAGCGGGCCAGGTCTTGCAGGGCTTGCGCCAGCTCAGGGGCGGGCGGCATGGGCGGCTCTCTGGGCCAGGGGCTTGAGCAGGTGTTTGGCGATCCACGCGGTGACGGGCACAGCGACGGCGTCGCCCATGGCGCGGTAGCCGTCGTTGTAGGTTCCGGGAATCTTGAAGGAGTCGCGGACGCCCATGAGGCGGGCGGTTTCGCGGACAGTGAGCAGGCGGGTGTGGACGCGGCCGTCTTTGACGAGAATGGCGATCTGGCGGCTGCTGCCGCCGTTGGGGGTGCGCAGGCAGCCGGCCAGGCCGTCGAAGCGGATTTCGAGGCGCTGGCGCTTGACGCCGTGTTCGTCGGGGCGGACGCGGCGATAGCCGGCGCCGACGAGGGTTTGGCCGGACTTGAGCGCTTCGTCGAGTTTGGCGCGGTTGACGGGGGAAAGGAGGGAGAGGAGGTAGGCGGTCTTCTCCGGCGGGTCGAAGGGCGCGTCGAACTCGCAGACGCCGGCGAGGGTCTGCTTGAGCCGGGGCGGCGGCGGCAGACGCCACCAGATCCAGGCGTTGTCCGCCGCGGCGGCGCAGGCGGTGAGAACGGCCTTGGTGTGATAGGCGGGGTCCGGGCTCTGGAGGGTGAGGCCGTGGAGGGGGATGTCCTGGGCCGCGGCGACGAGGAAGGCGCGAGGGCGGCTTTGGGGGACGAAATGGACGGCGTCGATGACCAGAGCGCCGGCGGCGTAGCCGAGGTCTTTGAGGGCGCGATAGGCGGCGGCGAAGGGTTTGCCGCGGCCCGCGACAAGGAAGCCCACCACGTTTTCGACGCAGAGGACCGGAGGACGCCGGTGGGGCTCCATTTCGCGGATGACGCGGAGCCATTCGTAGTAGAGCGAGGATCGTGTGCCGCCATCCATGCCGCGCATGTCGCCGGCAAGGGAGAGGTCCTGGCAGGGGAACGAGCCCCAGGCGAGGCTGGCGTGGGGCACGTCGGGGCCGTGGATGTCGGCGATGGAGCGGCCGTCGAGATGCGCGGCGCCGAAGTTGGCGGCGTAGACGGCCTGCTTCTTGGGGCAGATGTCGTTGGCCCAGATGACGCGGAAGCTGGGCTTGAGGCCTTGGGTGACCAGGCCGCTGCCGGCGAAGAAGTCGAGAGCGGTAAGGGGGGGAGGCATGTTCCTTTTCGGTCTTCTCACGGCGCCAGCAGTGTGCCGGCGATGATGCGCTCGGAGCCGGAACCGTGGGTGGCGTGGAAGCTTTCCTGGGCGGCTTTGGGGTCGGAGGCGGGGGTGGCGGTGTTGATGTAGTAGACGGTGAGGATTTCGCCGCTGGGGAGTTCGACGGCCCAGGGGTAGCCGAGGTCGCCGCTGCCGCCGTCGTCGCGGAGGATGATCTCGGCGGCCGTGGCGGTGTCGCGGGCGTCGGGGGCCAGGACGCGGGCGCGGACGCCGAAGGGCTCGAAGCGATAGCCGTAGACCACGAAGATGCGTCCGTCGCGGAGGCGGATGACGTCCTGGGGGAATCCGCGGAAGCCGGCGTCTTGCCAGGGCTCGAAGCTCTTGCCGCGGTCGCGCGAGCGGGCGACGGCGGCGCGGCCTTCCATTTCGCCGGTGCGCATGAAGGCGACGAGGTCTCCGTCCTTGGTCTCGACAAGCGAGG
>CAYYEE010000654.1:0-2580 GCA_964470775.1 uncultured Planctomycetota bacterium
ATCTCCGTCTCGTTGTGCGAGCTGCCCATGACCATGGTCCGGACCTCCGGTGCGATGCGTGGAAAGGGGACACCTGCCGGCCGGTCGGCGCGCGTGCCGCGCGATCGGCCGCCCGGCGAGAGATTCGACACGATGGGACGTTAGCCCAGTGGGTCGGGGGTGTCAAGCACGGAGGGGACGGCCAGCAGGGTCCCGGCAAAGTCCCGCCACTACCAATAGCAGCAGGCAGATGGACTTGGTTGTGGACTTTGCGGCCTCCGCCTGCTATACTCTGGGCCATGACGCAGGCCGGGTCACACCGCGCATCTCCGTACGTTCTGCACTGCGGCGGTCGGGTGGTCACCGCGGATGATGTCGAGTTCCTCCGCGCCTGGATCCGGGGGCATCCGCAGGAGGGCCGTGTCGCCCTGTCGCTGCAGCTCTGCCAGCAATGGGACTGGCGCCGCACGGATGGCACCTGGAACCATCGCGCCTGCCGGGAGCTGCTCCTCCGCCTGCACGGGCTGGGGAAGATCACGCTCCCCCCGCCCCAACGCCCCCCTGGCCGCCCTCACCCGACGCCGGACTGCGGGCCATGGCGGCCGGGCGCGATCGATCCACACTTCCCCCTCGCCGACGTCATCGTCCGTCCCATCCAGGTCGCGGAACGTCGCCGGTGGCAGTACCTGATGGCCCGGCATCACTACTTGGGCTTCCAGAACACGGTGGGGGAAGCCATCCGCTACGTGGCCACGGTCGGCCCGCACTGGGTGGCGTTGCTGGCGTGGGGTGCCGCCGCGCTCAAGAGTCGCCACCGCGATGCCTGGATTGGTTGGGACGCCGCGCTGAAAGCGCGCCGCTTGCATCTGGTCGCCAATAACGTGCGCTTCCTCATCCTGCCGGGCATTCAGCGCCCGCATCTCGCCTCGAAGGTCCTGGCGCTGAACCTGCAGCGACTGAGCGCGGACTGGCAACGGCGCTACGGCCATCCCATCTGGCTGGCCGAGACCTTCATCGACCCCGCGCGCTTTGCCGGTACCTGCTACCGGGCCGCCGGCTGGCTGCCGCTGGGCGAAACCCGCGGCTTCGGCAAACGCCGCCAGGGCTACTGCCACCATGGGCAACCCAAGACGATCCTCGTGCGGCCCCTGCATCCCGCGGCGGCCCACCGGCTGGCGGCTCCGTTCGCGCCGCCGCGGCTCCCTCCCGTCCCTCCAAAGGAGAACGGCCCGATGCTCGATGTCAACCGCTTGCCCCTGGAAGGCGAAGACGGCCTGCTGGATCTCCTGCGCACCCTCGCGGATCCGCGCAAGCGCCGGGGGGTCCGCCATCCCTTGGTCTGCATCGTGGCCCTCGCCACCTGCGCCTGTCTGGCCGGTGCGCGCAGTTTCGAGGCCATGGCCCAGTGGGCCCGGGAGCTGTCCCGCGACGCGCTCCGGCGCCTCGGGGGCACCCGCCCCACCCCGCCCTCCGAGAAGTGTCTCCGCCTCACCCTGCAGCGGTTGGATGTGGTCGCCCTCGACCGCCAACTGGGGGCGTGGCTGGCCCGCCACCATCTGCGGCCCGGCAAGGCCATTGCCGTCGATGGCAAGACCCTGCGCGGCGCACATGACGGCCCGCAGCCCGCGCCGCATCTGTTGAGTGCCGTGATTCACCAGGACGGCATCGTGGTGGCCCAACACCCGGTGGGCGACAAGACCAACGAGATTCCGTGCCTCCAGCCCTTGCTCGACGGGTTGCCCCTGGCAGGCGTCGTCGTCACCGCCGATGCGCTGCACACCCAGACCGAGGCGGCCCGCTACCTGGTGGAAGAGAAGCACGCCCACTACCTCTTCACGGTCAAGGACAATCAGCCCACCCTCCGGCAGGACATCGCCGATCTCCAGCTGGACGCTCTTCCCCCCTCAGCACACTGAGACCACCAAGGGCCACGGGCGCATCGAGACGCGGCGTATCTGGACCAGCACCGCGTTGGCGGGCTACCTGGAGTTCCCCCATGCCGCGCAGGTCTTCCGCCTGGCGCGTCACCGCCTCGAGCTCCCGCACCACAAAGCCGAACACGAGGTCGCGTTTGGCGTCACGAGTCTCACCCCGGCGCAGGCCAATCCCGCGCAACTCCTGGCCCTGAACCGCCATCACTGGGGCATCGAGAACAAGCTCCACTACGTGCGCGACGTGACCTTCGACGAGGACCGCTCCCGCGTGCGCAAGCAGGCCGGCCCGCAGGTCATGGCCTCGCTGCGCAACCTCGCGATCAGCCTACTCCGCATCGCGGGCGCGGACAATATCGCCGCCGCGGTGCGCGCGTGTGGCCGCAACGACAACCGCGCCCTGCGTTTGCTCGGACTCGCGGTCGCCTAACGGGGGCGCCACCGCCCGTTGTCGCCTGCTCCTGCGGAGCCATGCCCCCAGCTTCGTTTCTCCCTGCGCCATGCCGTTCAACTCCGCCTCCCCTCAGCAGCTAGCAATGAAAAGTTGGTGAAGGCTCCCTGGGCCGCTCACGCCAACACCTTCCACCGATACCACCGATCGACGACTTTGCCGTGACCGTGGGACGGCCAGCCAGCGGCGGTTCCGAGAGGAGGAAGCCGTTGACACCCC
>CAYYEE010000655.1:0-2580 GCA_964470775.1 uncultured Planctomycetota bacterium
CGGCCTGCAACAGCGCCCATAGCTGCGCGACCGGGTCGGCCAGCCCTTCCAGGGGGAACACTACGTCTTCCCAGCGCAGCCGGGCCGCCCCCAGCGCATACTCATCGCGCCGGGCGAGGACAATGCGGCTCTGCGGGTTGGCAACTCTAGCGGGGAACAGGAAGGGGATGAGGAGGGACTGCTCGACCCACTCGCGCTCGGCAGGGTCGAGTTCGTCATAGCCATCGGCCAGCAGAACAGGGGCCAGACCATGCGCCGATGCGGATGCCGCGATCGCGATGAACTCCAATCCACTCTCGGCCGCCCGCTCTGCGTCCTTAGCCTGCAAATAGTGCGACCACACGTCCTTATTCTCAGCCCAGGGTCGTCCCCCCGCCAGACCCTCATGGCCTTTTGAGAGGTCGAGCCAGAGCACCGCGACCGCGGCATCCTGGAGTTCCTGGCGTAGGCGACGCAGCCAGGTGGTCTTGCCCGAACCCGGCGGGCCGGTCACCGAGCGCATCCGGGTTGGGTTGGGATGCGGAGCGACACACCAGTTATAGAAAGCAGCGACGGGGAGGTTGCGCTCGACGTACGGGTCTGGCGGTTTGGCCGTGTTCATGGGCTCCGCTTTCATCACGGCCTGTCCTTTATCTGCCGCAAAGCACGATCCACATCGGCCGTGTCTATCTTCGCTTGGTAGGGTTTTCCGCTGGCAGCCTTGCACCACAGATCGACGAAGGTGCGGGGACTGTATTCGTCGCTGTCATCTTCATATCGGCAAGCATCCAGCAACGCCTCGAGGGACGACGTATCAACAAAGTGATCGTGAATTGTCGTGAACGGCGTCTCGAAGTTGATTAGCTTCTCATAAGCCAAACAACGATAATTGATGAGCCTCACCAGGTCCTCGCGCGACCAGGCAAGCGGTCGTTTTTCGATGTGGTCGGGCAGATGGCGCACGGACTGGGGCACGAAGATGAGAAAGCGCGCGCCAGTCGCGTGCCAGGTGTCTATCTGACGCCAAAGCGGCCGCAAATCCTGGCCGCCGCCGCTTGGCGCGTCATAGATAAACAACAGACGCGGCAGCTGCAAGAGTCCCTGGAACTCGCCAATCGACCGCGCCACCTCGTCCCAGGCGTCGCGAAACTCAGCGGAGAGCTGTTTGGCCTTCGGGGCGCGCTCCTGCAGGGCGCTCTTTAGACGCTGCAATTGCAAGGACGTCGAGCTTGCGTCAGGCATCACCGTGGTTGCTTCCGGCTGAAGGAGTGAACGCTTCTGAGCCTCTTCCAGCAGGAAGAGCGTCCGGCTGTAGCTGAGAGCGCTGAGCAACAGATCGGCCAGGATGCGTCGCTGGTTGGCATTGAGCAGGTTGAGGCAGACAGGGCTGGCGCAGATCTGCGCGAACATAGCCTCCAGCGCCAGCCGCGTAACATCATCAGGCTGTAATTTGTATTTGAGTGGCACGAGCCAGAGATCAAGGGAAAACAGTTCGGGGCGGCGGCTAACGGCCAGCGCCAGGGTTGTGCGTCCGCTGCCGGGCTTGCAAGTGTATATTATACTCCGTTGGATGTGATGCAGTTGCCCCTGCCATTCACTCTGGGCCATGAACGCACCGTCCTTCTGAAACAGGAAATCCGCTTCCTCGCCATATTCGGCGCGCCTGTTTAGAAAAGGACCGACCAGCGTCGTCAGCCGCGGCCATCCGCTAGTCGACGGCGCGTCGCCTGAGCCCTGGGCGTGGCTATGCATCGTCCGCTTCACGAGAGCGGCGTCCAGCTTGTCTTGCAGGTTCTTGTCGTTCAGGATCAGGGGGTTGTTGAACAGGTCGTCAGCAGCTTCCTTCAAGGCCGTTACCCTGTTCGTCTGTACGCCTGACGATGAGAGGTCTAGTTCTCTATCGGCGCTCAGAAAAGCCGCAGCCAGTTCTTCTGGCCAGCGCCGGCCAGCGCTCACAATCTCTTTTAGCTCCTGGCCCGTGGCGATCTCCGCGGTCGTCGTTAGGTTGGCTAGCCGCAATAGCTTCCCGCCTAGCTCGATCACATCCTTCGCTCGCTCGGCGTCGGCGTGCTTTTTCATTTCGTCCAGTGGTCTCTCAGCTTCCCTGACGCTGCCCACACGCAGCAACCCGCGAAACTCCTCCGTTCGATCCTTGAACTCCTTCCGCCGCCGCTCCTTCAGGTCGGCAAAGCGCGCATCGACCACTTTCTGCCCCAGCGCGGCCAGGGCCGGTAGGGCCAGCACCAGTAGAAAGATGAGCGGGCTGGTCCGGTCGACGGTGCTGTTGACGAAACGGCGCAGGGCCAGGCCCCGCCGGCCCTCGATTGTCACTGTCAGCGAAAGCGCTTCGCCGGTGTCGGGCGTCACGCTGATAGTCGCCTGCCGGTTGCGCAGGCCCCGGAAGCGGCCGTCGTTGACCAGCGGGACGCTGACCGTGGCCGCCCGGCCCGGCCCCAGGGCGATGGCGACGGTGCGCTCGGCAACGTCGACGGCGTCGGGGAATGTCAGCCCGTCCTTCGGCTTGATGGTGACGGCGACCGCCCACGACGCGATCGGCCGGCCGTCGGTGCGGGCGAAGGTCAGGCGCAGGACGTTGTCACC
>CAYYEE010000656.1:0-2579 GCA_964470775.1 uncultured Planctomycetota bacterium
ATCCCACCGGAGGAAGACCCCGCCCAGGCCGGCGCCCAGCAGGCCAAGGCTGACGCCCTCAGCCTCCCAGCGACACAGGAACCGGCGGCCCGGCCCGCCGCCACACCGCCAAACACGAAGGCGCCCGACCCGGCGCCTCCCAAGACCGCGAACCCAACCCACGCCACCGAACCAGCGACCGGCCTGCTCGAAACCCCCAAACCCGCCAAGACGGAACCCGCCAAACCGCCCGTAACGCCATCGGCAGCCGAGCCCGTCCCGGAGCCCCTGGTCCCGCCGACCGTGTCCACGCCGCCCGCGGCCGAACAAGAAGCGCCTCAGTCCAAACCGGCCGACCAGCCCAAGCCGCCAGAAACCGCCAAGCCCCAGCCCCCGCCAGCAAACCCCCAGTCCTTCACCAACTCCATCGGCATGAAGCTCGTCCTCATCCCAGCCGGCGAAGCTTGGCTCGGCAGCCCCGCGGACGAGCCCGGCCGTTCACCCGACGAGCGTCCCCGCCGGCGGCTTGAGTTCGCCCAGCCCTTCTACATTTCCGCCTTCGAGGTAACCAACGAACAGTTCAAAGCCTTCCGGCCCTCCCACAAAGGCCAAGGCCACGAGTCGCCCCGCCTCCCCGCCGTCGAAGTCACATGGAGCGACGCCAACGACTTCTGCCAGTGGCTCTCCGCGCGCGAAGGCCGGGCCTACCGCCTGCCCTGCGAGGACGAATGGGAGTATGCCTGCCGCGCCGGCTCGCGCGCCGCCTACGCTTGGGGCGACCGCTTCCTGCCCGAAATGGCCTGGAACGGCGCTGGATCGGCCCAGCCAGCAGGCTCCTACGCGCCCAACGCCTGGGGAGTCTACGACATGCACGGCAACGTGTGGGAGTGGGTGTCCGACGCCGCCGACGACAACGGCCGCATGCGCGTCATCCGCGGCGGCGGCCCTGGCGTGGACCCCAAGTACCTCCGCGCCGCCTTCCGCGCCTCCACCGACGCCCGGTCCAAAGAACCCACCCTCGGCTTCCGCGTCGTGTGCGAAGCCCGCTAACAGCCCAGGGGCATGTCGCGCAAGCCCGCCAACGGCGGAATCGCAACGTGTCCTCCGAACAGACAGTCATCAGGCCTCCCTGGCGCCACGCCACCGCGGCGGCCCGGCGTCCTATCTCCCGTACGTCCCCGATCCCAGCCACCACGTATCATCCACCTTCATCACATAACCCAGCTTGGCCGCTTCTTTGCCCGTCTCCGGGCTTTTCCAGTAGAAGCGCAGCCAGCCCTTGCCCCTGCGCGCGATCTCGGCCAGCTTCTGAATCACCAGCAACCCTCGCGAGTCGCGATGCTGCGTCAGGTCCTTGCCCACCAGCTCGGGCTGCAGGCCGTGCGCGAGGCACACGCAGTTGAAGTCGTATGCGTAGATATAGAGCTGGCCCCGATGGAACAACCCGCCAGGAGCCGTGAACGTCTTCAGCGCCTCCTCCTTGCCACGGTCACGCGCGTACGCCACCGCCTCCTCAACAAACGCCTCCACCTCCGCCGTCGTCGGCGCCTGCGGCTTGGCCTCCATCTGCGCGCACCCAGCCAGCATCACCCCAGCAAGCACGACCGCCATAAGCGCCTTCATCTTCGAACACCTCCAAAAACCAACATGACCACTCATCGAACCAAGGCAATTTGCTCCTCAAAATCCCGCGCTTCAAGCGTCATTGCCGTCAAATGGGCAGAGGCGTCTGCGCTGCGGCGGATTACGGCGGCGGCTGGCTTGCCGAGACCCACGCCCCCCCCTGAGCCACACCCTCGCCCGGCCTTCAGCCTTCCTCTCGCAAGGGAAGAAGAGCCTGCCGCACGCCGCTCCTTCTCATGACGCGCCGACTGCTCTTTTTCTTTGGGAGAGGACGGGTAAGGACCGTCCAACAACGGACTCACGCAGAGACGCGTCGTCACGACGCGATAAGGTCAGGAGCCGCGCTTCGTGGGTTCGAGCCCCGGAATCCGCGCATTGCGTACTAAGTTCGGAGCTGAAGACCTCTCCGCGGCTTCACCACAGGTCCGTTGCGCGGAGAGTTGCGCACAGCCCAAATGGCTCAAGAAAAAGAAAGGCTAGAAGAACTGATGAGGGGTCACGCGCTGCCTCGGCGAAGGGCGCGGCCAAAGCCTTTGCGCTGGAACTGGCCGTCGGCGACCTCGACGCCTCCGTTAACCAGGACCCATTGGATGCCTTGGGGGTAGAGGCTGCCTTCCTTCCATGTGGCGCGATCGGCGACTGTGGCCGGGTCGAAGACGACGACATCGGCGGCCAGGCCGCGCGCGAGGCGTCCGCGGGTCCTGATGTTGAACTGGTCGGCGACCTGGGCGGTCATGCGGTAGATCATGCGTTCGAGAGGCATGACCTTCTCCTCGCGGACGTACTTGCCCAGGAGACGCGGGTAGGAGCCGAAGTTGCGAGGGTGGCTGGCGCCGGAGCCGGGGATGCGGATGTGGCTGTCTGTGCCGGCCATGACCCAGGGGCAGCGCATGAAGGTCTTGACGTCGTCTTCTTGCATCATGAGGAAGAAGGCCGAAAGGCGGGGGCGGGGCGTGCGCAGGAAAAGCTCGATGGGC
>CAYYEE010000657.1:0-2572 GCA_964470775.1 uncultured Planctomycetota bacterium
GTTGAAGAGCTCCATCAGCTTTGTGAGGAGGACCTTGTTTTCCTTGGTGGCTTCTTCAAGGAGCCGGGAGATGTCCTGGGTGGTTCGCATTTCGCGGGCGATGGCTTGCTGGGTGCGGACGAGGGTCTGTGCGCGGAGCTCGCGGTAGCGGCGCCGGGCCTCGTCCTCTTCGGTGGCGTCGGAGAAGAAGCCGCAGAGCCGGCCGGCGCCGGCAGGAAAGATGTGGATGCGGCAGCTGAGATTGATGGCGGCGAGCTTATGCTTTTCCTGGAGGCGGCCGCCGGCTTTGGCGGCGCGGGCAAAGCAGTCGGACTGGAGCACGTCGTCGGCGGACTTGCCGAGGAGGCTCTGGTCTTCGCAGCGGAATAATCTGCGGAACGCAGGATTGGCAAGCTGGATGCGGCCCTGCGCGTCAACGAGGATGACGCCCGCGGGGGATTCGCGCAGGATGGCCATGCTGAGTTCCGGGGTCATGTCAGCGTTGCTCTGAACCATGGGCGGCCTCCGTTGGAAGGTTGGGAGCCTATCTTGCAGGGCAGGGGGCAGGTTTGTCAAGGGTGGGCGATAGACAAGAACCGCCGGGGGTGGGTCTGCTTGGGCGGGGGCGGCTTGTGATAGACTATTGGGAAGGGCCGCGCCAGGGGCGCGGCGGCGCGTGGCGGGTTTGCGAATGGAGGATTCGGCATGAAGAGAACGATTCTGGGCTTGGCGGCGGCGCTGGCGATGGCGTGGACGGCGTGGGGTCAGGAGGCGCCGGAGTGGATCCGCAACGAGGGGTCCAAGCTGGCGGAACGGGCGCAGCGCGAGAAGCAGATGTGGACTCGCGAGATGGAAGCGACCGCGAAGCTGGCGGCCGGCGCGTCCGAGGACCTGAAGCCGGCGTACTCGGATCTGGCGGCGAAATTGAAGGCGTTGATAGACGCGAGCGACGCTCTGGCCGCGGCGGTGAAGGCGGAGAAATGGGGCGAAGCCGTCAAGAGCATGGAGACCATGCGCGCGCTGCGGAGCAAGGTGGAAGGTGGAAGGAAATGCCTCGATTTCCAGCGGCGGATGAACCGGCTGAAGGAGTCGAAGGAGAAGGTCAAGGACGACGCGGCCGCGCAGGCGAAGATTGACGCGTTGATCGCGCTTGTGCAAAGGCGGCTGGAGATTCAGAAGCAGGTGAACGATCTGGATGAGAAGATCGGGGCGGCGGAGGCGGAGATGGAGATAGCGCATCGGGCGGCCCGCGCCGCGCAAGAGGCGAAGTTCAAAGAGGCCAAGGCCAAGCAGGACAAGGCCGGGGCGGAGGCCAGGGAAAAGGCAGAGGCCAAGGCCCGGGCTGAGCGCAAGAGCAAGGAGAAGGGCGGCGACAAGGGCAAAGGCGCGGCCGAGGAGAAGAAGGGGGACATCGAGACCATCCAGTAAGGCGGATGGGTTGAGACCAGACGGGGGCGGGCCGGATGATCTGGCTCGCCCCCGTTGTTTGTTGATGGGATGCGTTGTGGCGCCGCCGTTGGCGGGCTGAGGCGCCATGTCCGCGCGGGCGAGGCAGGCCGGTCTACAGGCCGGACATGAACTCGAAGATGGTGTCGGTGATGCGGGGGAGGGCTTCGTGGCCGAAGTCGGGGTAGAGGACGTAGTCCTTGGGCGACGTGATCTTGTTGTAGGCGGCGAACTGGGTGGAGGGGGGGCAAATGGTGTCCATGAGGCCGATGCCCATCTTGACCGTGGCGCGGATGCGGTGGGCGAGGTGCTGGACGTCGATGTAGCCGAGTCGGGTGAATATCTCGGTCTCGCGCTCGTGGAGCGGGTCGAAGAGGCGGAAGAAGGTGCGCAGCTCTTCGTAGGCGTCTTTGGCGAGGTCCATTTCCCAGGTGCGGCGGTAGTCGGAGAGGAAGGGGAAGATGGGGAAAATGCGTTGGAGGCGGGGTTCGAGGGCGCCGCAGGCGAGGGTGAGGCCGCCGCCTTGGCTTCCGCCATAGGCGCCGACGCGGGCGGGGTCGACTTCGGGCATGGCCATGACGACGCGCGCGAGCTGGGCGGTGTCGAGGTAGATGTGGCGGAAGAGGAGGTTGGCGGGGCAGTCGTCAAGGCCGCGGATGATGTGGCCGCGGAGGGTGTTGCCTTTGACGCCGCCGGTGTCTTCGGAGAGGCCGCCCTGGCCGCGGCAGTCCATGGCGGCGAAGCAGAAGCCTTGGGCGGCGTAGGCGAGCTTTTCGGTCCAGTCGCCGACGTTGCCGGAGTAGCCGTGGAACATGAGGACGGCGGGGCGGCGGCCTTTGGCTTTCTTGGGGCGGATGAACTTGGCGTGGATGCGGGCGCCGCGGACGCCGGTGAAGTAGAGGTCGAAGCAGTCGGCGAAGTTGGGGGCTTTGAAATTGGAGGGGCGGAGCTCGGGTTTGGGGTCTGTGGCGTCTAGCTCTTTGAGGGCTTGGGTCCAGTAGGCGTCGTGGTCGGCGGGGCGTGGGTTGAGGCCTTGGTAGGTTTTGAGCTTTTCGAGCGGCATGTCAACTAGCGGCATGGGGGGCTCCTGTGAGGGGAGAAGGACAACAAGGACAATGAGGACTGCGCGGCGACGGCGCGGACGTGA
>CAYYEE010000658.1:0-2562 GCA_964470775.1 uncultured Planctomycetota bacterium
TGTGCGAGCGCGCAGAGGAGTTGCTCGGAAGCGAGGAAGCCGCCTACGTTCAGAACTTGGGCAAGAGCGAAGCCGTGGATGCGGCCATGCGCGGCCGGCTGCTGGACTGGTACGAGCGGCTGGCCCGCATCAGCGCCGAAACCGTCGCCACGATTGACCGCTACTACGCCGCCTTGGAGAAGCGCGCGGGCGGCGTGGCGTTGGACGCCGTGCGCGCTGGCATGATCGGCGTAGCCCGCGTCCTGGACGAATGCGTCACCGACGAATCCCTGCGGCAGACCATCTGCGACCGGATTGGCGCGGCGTTTGAGCGGATTGTGGTGGCGGGGCCGCGCGTTGCTGGGTGAGACAACTCAGGAACCTTGCGGAGCAGAGCACCCATGCTCTCACCCATTGAACAGGTTCGCCCTCTGAAACCCCACACCGCGAGGGCACAGCCACATAGCGCAAGCGCGTCGCGCCAAGGGCCGCCCCGCGCCTTCGTCAGGGAGCGCCGACACCCAAGCGAAGGCGGCGCTGCCTGACGAAGCCGGACGTCTGGCCTCTGCCCAAAGGCGTTCGAGGCCGCGATTGCCAACCTGCGCCCTGGGGCTCGGGTGACCAGTGGGGGCGCGACGAGCTGCCATGCCCGGACGCTGGTTAGAGAGGCATTGACGAATCTGAACATTCCAGTCGCCGATACGCTGGCGCGAAGCCTCGGCGTGTTCAAGCGGCTGGGCGCGCTGGTCAAGTCCGCTGGCAACCCGAATCACCATCCCGTCGGCGCGGCTGGCGGTAGGGGGGGGCAGTTCGCTCCCAAAGGGGAAGGGCTGGCGTCGTCAAGGGGCATCAAGACAGAGGAACAGGCCAGGGCGTGGTTCAAGGCGTTCGCGGCGGCCTCGCCCTACGCCTTCAACGTCCACAGCGGCGGCAAGGCCATGCCCATCTCGCTCAAAGTGGACCCGCGCGCCAATCATCCCTACACCAAGGGCGCGAAAGGGGCGCGTGAGTCGCAACGCGTGTTCGACGCCCGCCGGGCAAAGCAGATGGATCGCATCATTCCGGTCGTGGCCCATCCCCAGGTGATCGTGGAGTCAAACGAGCGTCCCAAGGAGGTGTACCTTGGGGCCAAGGACGAAAAGGGGGATTGGTATGTCGTGGTGCTCAAGCCGGAATCTGTGCGGCGAGATGGGACGGTTGTGGAGGTTCTGACGACCGCGTTCCCAGCGGCAGATGCCGATGATGATAAGCGCGAGTATGTTCGGAAGATGCGGACACAACGCAGAACCCTGCCGGGGCGGTCCCTTAAAAGAGGCCTGGCCTCCGACTCTTGCGAATCGAAGGCCAGCGAACTCCTATTCGCCCTTTACCCCCATCCGGTGGAACCTGGCGAACCAGGGAGGACGTGCGCGGCCGTAGCCGGAGCGAGCGCATTCGCGACTGCAACAAGTATGCCCCGCGCTTCCGCTCTTGTCAAGTCCGTTTCCGAGAACACGCGCTTCGCCTGCCGGGCGGGCGCGTTGCTGAGGAGTCCCTTGCATGAGTAGCCTTCGCTTTGTCGCCCGCCTTGGCGCGCTGGTCAAGGCGCAGATGATGATGTTTCCGGGGATGCAGCTTCTCCCCAGCAAGAAGAATCCCATGATGCGGCGCTGGCAGCAGACGGTGGAGGAGGCCGCGCCCGCGCCGAAAGCCCCGCAAACGCCCGCGCCTGCGCCTGCGCATCCTGCCACGCCGCACCCTGCGCCCGCGAGCGGTGGCGAATCGTCCGAGGTCCAGGCGGTCCGCCGGGCGCTGCACGTCATGTCCGGCGCGGCGGAGCGCTGGGACGCACTACGGCAGACCGGCGCGACGGATGAGCAACTGGCCGAAGCCATTGGCCGCGAGTTCGGGTATCAGGGCGGCTTTTCCGGGCGGCCTAACACGCCGGGGGCCATAGTGGAGTACCGGGGCGGCAAGAGCCCATCCGTCACAATCCGGCGCGCTGCGTCCGACACTCAGCCAGGCAAGGAGGAGACCATCAAAGGTCCCCGGCTGCTGGCGATGGCGCGGGACATCCTGGCGATTCCCAAGCCCGGCGAAAAGGACGGGACGCTCTTTGACGCGCCCGCGCCCCCAGCGAAGGCGGAGCCGCCAAAGCCATCGTCCCAGCCCCAGCAGGCCGCTCCAACCGGTGAGACTAACATGGACATTGCTCTGCGGAGCGGCGCAACGTGGATGGTGCGGTATCATGAGCTGCGCGACCTGCTCAAGGAGGCCTCACGCGGAACTCTTGCCGACTGGGAGCGTGTGCGGAGGATACTCGATGCCCTTTGGCCGGAAGGTGTCCCGCTGGGCAACCCGGACTACACAACGCTGGGTACCCGCCACCGCCGCGCCGTAGAGGCGGCGATCAAGGCCGGGCATCCGGTTCCGTCCGCGGTCTTGGAGGACTATGGGCTGACTGCTCCGGGAATGCCGAAGTGGCCCGCGCCTGGCAAGCCGTCCATGTTCGACAAGTCCCTCCGCTTCACCTGCTCGGCCTCGGACCTGCTTAAGGCCGCTGGCGTGGCCCTGGCCAACCGTTCCGGGCTGGCGTTGCTGCCG